>JBIIWQ010000222.1:0-4230 GCA_044338805.1 Crocinitomicaceae bacterium | reverse complement strand
TTCGCAAGGGAATGAATCATTAGTAATGACCGAAGATGAAACACAAATTAGTATTGCTTGGTTTGAACCGATATATCAATCTAGAAATATTCCAAATATCAAAAATACAGTTGGAAAATATAATAGGATGGAAGTCGGATTTAAACTTCCTGAAAGCATAAATTTAAATATAAAAAGTTTCCTAAAAAATGGAAATGGAATCAATCCATTTGATCCTAGTCAAATTGATTTTAGAATAATTTTGACGGACCCTTATGGAAAAAAAATAACGCGTTTTGCTTTTTATTATGTTCCTTTTATTGAAGATCTTGAGAAAGATGTGTTCATTGAAGACACAACTGATTTTAATTGGAGATTTAGGTTTGCTCCTCCAACCGTTGGTCAATGGAAATTGGATGTGGAGTTAATTCTTGCTGGCTCTAAAATTAATCAAGAAGGTCTTACTTTTGAAACAGAGGATTCAAGTCAAAAAGGGACATTACAAGTTACCAATACGGGTGAAAACTCAGATCGCTGGTTGAAATTCAGTGAGACAAATGACCCCTTTTTCGCTGTTACCAACAATATTTCAAGTGGAGGATTTTATGGGTATTTACCATCTCAAAATCGCCGGCAAATTAATGGTGTAAAAGAGTTAATTGATGCCAAAGGAAATTTCACACGCTTTGAATTAAGTGCACAAGGTCCATTGCCGGATTGGCCAATTTACAATAATTACCAAAATAAGTTTGATGAGATGTATGCCTTCGATCAATTGGTAAATGTTTGTGAAGACAATGATGTATATTTTACGCTGTTTCGACACCATGTTGAAGTCTTAGATGGCGGTCACCCAGGCCAACCAAACTGGGACGGTGTAAGTTGGTATGAAAACCCTTATCGTCAAGCATTCAATATAGATAAAATGGAAGATTATTTTTCGAAAGAAGGAATAATAAATTGGCAAAACAACTCATTAAGATATGTTTTTTCAAGATGGGGTTATAGCCCAAATATGGCTTTTTACAGTTATTCGGAGGTTGATCGGTGGTATTCGAAGATTTTTGAAGACAATGAACAAGCTAAAGTTCTTGGATATAATATTGAAGATGGTGGGACATTGAGTGAAAATGAAGCGATCGAAATGTTAGCCAATTGGGTAGAAAACCAACAGAATTATATTGCTGAAAATTTAAATAATTCGATTCTATTTTGTCACTCCTACGCAAGGACTTCTAAAAAAGAGAATTCAATTAAATTTAAAGGTCTTTATGCTCTAAGCGATGTAATTGGTGTACATGACTATGAGGAAGTTAAAAATGTGAATTTCAAAAGGAGATATGATGAACTAGATCATTGGTGGGAAGTATATCATAAACCAGTTATTTTGGAAGAAATGGGAATGAATAAGATCCCAGTTTTGTGTTGTACTGGAATTGAATATCACAATAGTATTTGGTCTACAGCATTTATGGGGGATTTTGGAACTGGCATGGAATGGTGGTGGGACAGAGGGATTCACGATTTTGATTACCAAGTAGATCTTTTGAATATCCAAAATTTTTTCAGCGTAGAAGATTTGAAAAAAGGAAATTACGAGCCGCAAAAATGGGATGATGTTTCTTCATTCGTTATCCAAGATATTGCCGTTAGAAATAGATTGATAGAAAATTTTGCACTGAAAAGCGATAATGATGAACGTGTTTTAGGATGGGTTCACAATGCAAGTTATTATTGGAGAAATATGGCCAACGATTTGCCGTGTCTGCAAGAATTGGTTAATTCAAACAAATTAAGTGAGCCCTGTATTGTTGCTAAAAACAACTATTATAATCCTAAAAATAAGAATGAAATAAATGGCGCCCCTATATCTGAATACCATGATATAAGCAAGGAGAACCATTCCGATTTTAAAAATAGCCGCTTTAAAGATAGTTATACAGACAAGGGCGGGACAAGGCCAATTGAGGAGCAAGGTGGATTTTTAAATAACCCGACATTTACAGTTAGTTCCCTTAAGAAAAGCTCCGGTTCAAAGAAAAATTGGTACAAAATAGAATTTTTCTATACGCATGGCTCAAATCTGAATGTGGTTAATGAGTTTACACAAATAATTCACACAGAAGTTGATGGTGATTTAAAACCACATGTTCCGAATTTAAATGATGCTAATCCAGACTATGCTTATAAAATAACATATATTGGAAGGTATAAAAAGAATGCAGAAATATTGAAAGTAAAATAGTTTTTAACCAAATCGTTACTTTTTTCGTTTGTAAATTGGAACGGTTGAGCATGGTTCACCGTACATAATACTTTTGGCAACTGGTTGAAGGAAATGGATTAATTCAACCATCGCAAAATCTGGACAAGAGACATCCGAACAACCTTTTATTATAATTTTTCCATCCATAAATTCTTCTAAATTCAATGCCTGAATTGCTGTCTTTATTAAATGTTTTTCGAGATCGAGTTTTGATCCAACTAAATATTCTGAAGCAAATTCATTTATGTGTGAAGCAACTAGCATAAAAGCCCAAGTTGGAACAATTGCATCTGCCGAACAATGAATAAATACAGCTTTATTTTTATAGACTGTCCAATCGTTTTCTTTTATCCAAAGTCTGAAATCTTTTTCTTTTAATATTAAGCCTTGCCACAATTGATCAGCAATGTCAATTCCTATTAATTCATTTTTTGGTTTGAAATCGGCTAAATCCATTGGAATTAAGCCACTATCCTGAACGCGATTTACAATTTCTTCCATACCGTAAATTTAAACATTCTGCATTCAAATCAATCAAATCCTCAAATCAAATCTTTAAATCCTTCCAATCTTCAAATCAAATCAAATCCTCAAATCAAATCCTCAAATCATTTTACATTGATACTAACACTACAAGCATTATCTTTGATGAAAATATAGTAACATGAAAATTTTCACCTTTATTTCGTTGTTTTTTCTTTTCGTAACATGTTCCAACCCAACTTCCAATCTTATTGGTAAATGGAAATTAGAATCCATTGACTATTCCCCTTATTTCGCAGAAGTTTCGGAAGAAGTTAAAACGATGTTTCAAGAAAAATTGGAAGCTCAAACAAAAAGAATGATGGGAAAAACTTTTTTTGAATTTAAGTTAGATAATTCAATGCGTTTGGAATCTCCTAATTTTGAAAATGTAATTGTTCCTTTTGATGGTAAATGGAAATTTAATAATGCCAAAGATTCAGTTATTTTTGATTTAGATGGTGAAGAACATTATAAAATTAAAACAATGACAGTTTCTAAATTGGTTTTAACTACTAACGAATCTCCAAAAAGAATTTTAAGCTTCTCAAAAGTCGATTTATAGAACATCCCTAACTCTATCCCTAACCTCTATCTCTAATCTCTATCCCTAACCTCTAATTAAAACACCAAACAAGACAACTTGTCAGCGAAAATCAATAGGCATGGCTTTTGACAATTTCGTCTCGTGAAACAACGAAATCATCCTTTTGGTTCTTCTTTTGAAGCTTTCTTTTATCCAATTATGGTACTGATTGCCATGTGGTTAATTTATTGGGCAGAGCACTTATTTAGATTTGAATTTCATAAGTTGGGGGTGTTACCAAGATCCATTGGAGGTTTAAAAGGGATTTTATTTATGCCCTTAATTCATTCAAAGGAAGAAATTCAGCATATTGTAAACAATTCAATTCCAACCTTTTTCCTTTTAGCTGCATTGATCTATTTCTACAGAGAAATCGCGTTGAAAGTGTTTCTTTATGGTTGGTTATTCACTGGTTTTTTGCTTTGGATTTACGCGCAAAATAAAGGTTCTTATCATATAGGGATGAGTGGATTGATTTATATGCTCGTTGGATTCTTATTCGTTTCTGGAGTTTTGAGAAAATTCCTACCATTACAAGCGATTTCACTTTTCATCGTTTTTCTTTATGGCAGCATGATTTGGGGAGTATTTCCTATGAAAGAACGTGTTTCTTGGGAGGGGCATTTAATGGGTTTGAGTGTTGGTGTAGTGCTGGCATTTTTATTCCGTGAAAATGGTCCTCAACGGCCAAAATTTCAATATGAATTAGAAAAGGAAATGGGAATAGAACCAATCGATTTTGAGGCTATTTGGATAGAAAAAGTTCGTTTAGCTGAGTTAGCCGAGGAGGAAAGAATTAGACAGGAACAAGGTCATGTTATTGTTTACCATTATGTTCCAACTAATCCAGAAGATAAACTGAAGGACGAAAATGATC
>JBIIWQ010000112.1:0-6859 GCA_044338805.1 Crocinitomicaceae bacterium | reverse complement strand
TAAATCAACATTTTTAACTCCTTCTTCCATAGAAGTAAAGGTTGTTAAATTCGCCAAGGTAGCTTGTTTGTCAGCTTCAGTTATTGCCTCCTTAGAAACTTGTCGGTCTAAATTTTTAGAAATGGTAGCCATTCCTTTATCCAAAGACGCTTGTGAAATATCAATCAAGGAAACCTTATATCCAAATTGTGCAAATACATGGGCAATTCCATTTCCCATTGTGCCAGAACCAATAACTGCAATATTTTTCATCTAATTTTATTTTTCACAAATATAGTAAAGGTTTGTAATTGAACTTGACTGATTTTAGGTCAAAATATTTTAGTGACTTTTCATAGATTTTTTTTTAGCCACAGATGCACAGATTAATTTTGATCTTTTAACCGAAAAGCTTTTAATTATTTTGGAATAAAAATCAAAAACAATCAAATCCAATTCGACTTTCACTTTGTTTTGAATGAAGAGATTCTGAGATTTTAAAATCTATGCATCTGGGGTAATAATTAAGACTTTAAATCTCATTGATTTATTTAATAAATGATTGCTTAGGAAATAACTTAAAATACAATTAACCTTCCTATTTTTACAGGATGGATGCAAAACATGAAAATATTGTTTTTTATGATGGAGATTGCCGCTTTTGCAATAAAAGTGTTCAATTTATTTTGAGACATGAAAAGCGAAAAGAAATCTATTTCTCAGCGATTCAATCTGAATATGCAAAGCAATTTTTTAGAGAGAATAAAATCCCTGAACCAGATTTAAGCACCTTTTATTTTTATACTAATTACTTGATTTTCACAAAATCAAATGCTGCATTAGCGATATTGAGATTGATGAAATTTCCATTTTCTCTTCTTCAAATTTTTAGAATAATTCCTGTCTGCCAAAGAGATAAAATCTATGATTTTGTCGCTAAAAGGAGGCATAGAATCATGAATGGATTTTGTGTTGTCCCAACAATTGATCAGAAAGCAAGGTTTTTGGAGGACTAATGATGTTCGACATATTGCGAATTCGCGAACTTGAAAATTCGCGAATTCGCGAATGGTAGATTCAACCCATAAATGCAACTTTTTGGTTAAACATTTCATTTGGTGACATAAATTTAAATCTTTTTCTTGGTCTATTATTAATTTGTTCTTCAATAAAACTGAAATATTCTTCATCAATATCGTTGAAATCTGTCCCTTTCGGTAGGTATTGTCTAATTAATCTATTTAAATTTTCATTACTTCCTCTTTGCCAACTTTGATAGGGTTTTGCAAAAAAGAAATCTATTTCTAGCGCTGCTGCTATCGTTTCATGTTTTGCAAATTCAGCGCCATTATCAGTTGTTATTGTGTGTAAAATATCCTTCCATGGATTCAATATTTGTATGATTTTTTTAGTTACTAAATCACTTGTTTTTTCTTTTACCAATCCTATTTTTAATAGTCCTGTTGCTCTATCGTTGATCGTTACTAAAGCCTTTTTACGCAGTTTTCCTATAACAGTATCAACTTCAAAATCACCAAATCGTATTCTTTGATCGACAATTTCAGGACGTTCACTTATATCTCGCTTATTAATAGGTTGACCTGGGACGTAATTTTTAGAACTACTCTTTTTATATGGCTTACCTCTATTTCTTAAGTGTTTACAAAGCTTTCCTCTTCGCTTTTTATCATCCCATACCATCTGATAAATCCATTGATACGAAATGCACTCTTTTTTGTTTCTCTTACTCCAACCAACAATTTGTTCAGGACTATACTTGTCTTCGAGTTTTTCAACTATAAATGCTCGCATTTGAGAAGTCAACTTGATTTGTTTCTTTTTTTGCTTGTGTCTTTCTTCACATTTACGCTGTGCTAAAGGAGCTAAATAAACTTTAGATCTTTGATCACAATTTCTACCGATTTCTCTACTAATTACGGATTTACTCCGATTTAAGGCTTGAGCAATTGAAGTTTGGGTATAACCCGATTGTAACATTACACTAATAGTGTATCTTTGTTCATAGGTAATATGACTCATAAATTGACAACTTTGGACGGAAGCCAATTTAAGTTTTTTAACCATTTCGGCGGAGAGAGAAGTCTAAATCTTCTCTCTCCCTGAAAAAACTTAATTGAATTCCAAGTTGCATTTATTACTTGAATCTAAGATTGTCAAATAATCTAATCTTCAAATTATCAAATCTTCAAATCTTCAAATTATCAAATCTCTCTAATTATGGAACGTTTTAAATATCTTAATTAATTTTTCAGGAGGTACAATACTATTTGGAAAATCTCCCATTATTTTCAATACTTCGTCTGTAGCAGAAGGATGTAAACCCATCTTAATACCAAGTTCACGAATATAATCTAATTCTTCTTTTGCAACATGCTGATCCACATTCATCATCAAAACAAGTCGTTGAAATTGAATGATTCTGTCGTACTCAAATACGGGAGGATGAAAAGCGATGTATTCTTCAAAAAGAATTTTAAAATCATCTTTTGAAACACCCATTTGTAGCGCTAATTTCAGTAAAAAATCAAATTCAATTGTTGAATCATCTGTATCTTCTTTGGCCAATTTAATTAAATCTGAAAGCAAGCTTAGGCGGTCATTTTTCTTTTTCTCATCCATAATTTAAATTGATAAATCAAAAATCAATATGAAAAAAAGCATGGGTGATTGCGCATATTTTTTGAAGATGTTCAGGCATATCCTTTTCAAGCCAAGGTTGAGTTGATCCAAATGTGTGCTCTGCTTCTTCAATTTCAAATAAACGCGTTTTAAGCCATGTCGAAATTTCTTTTCCTTCTTCTAGATCAACAGAAGTGTCCATATCGCCATGAATAACCATCGTTGGTACTTTTGATTTCAAACAGGCTTGCTCAATGTTCAATTGATCTTTATGAGCAATAAAATCTTCGTATTGAGAATAGGAATTAGGCATTTTTTGATTCGTTCTTGAATTCAAAACGTATTTAGTTCCTTGTGTTTTCCATACTTCTAATTGCTTTCCTTCTGGAAAACGTTTTTCAATATTACTAATCGCAGCAAGAGTTGCAATTTTTTTGATTCTGCTATCAGATGCCGTTAAAAGTGCGATTCCACCACCTCGTGAGTGACCAATTAAATAAATTTCTGGCAACGTTTCAAACTGTTTTTCAACCCAATTTAAAACGCATTGTAAATCTTCTAATTCATAGGAATAGTTGTTTTTTGAAAACGCTTCTAAATCAGAAAAATCAATAGGATTCTCAACTGTTCCTCCATTATGGGACACATTGTATTTACAAAATCCGAATCCTTCAGAAGTGTAAAAATCTTGAAATAAATTCCAACTTCCCCAGTCCTTGTAGCCCATGAAACCATGGATAAAGACAACCAATTTAGTATTAAAATTTTCTGGAATACACAAATCAACAAGGCTTTCTTTTCCCGCCGCTCCTTTAAAAATTTGATTTATAAGTTGCTTTTTAATCATCTTTCCAAAAATAGTAATTTATACGTTTTAATGTGACTTTTTCCTTCTACAGCTAATGTTTTGAACTAAATTAGAGTTGTATTTAGTATAAACATTAACTTTAGGCTTGTTAAAAATAAAATAGATGAAAATATCGGCTTCCATTTACAGCGATAAAAAAAGAACTTTAAAAGAGGTAATTGAAGATTTAAAGCAACATCAGGTTGATTTGTTGCATGTAGATTGTAATGATGATTTGTCTGTTTTTGAAGATATTAAAGCAATTCGTTCTTGGTGTGATATTCCAATAGACCTTCATATCATTACTGAGAATCCCGAAAAATATATTGATTTATTAATTGAAAATCCAGTTGAATACATCACATTTCAATATGAGCAATTACCGAATCACCTAAATTTACCGAAAGAAATTACAGGTAAAAAAGGTTTAGCAATTACAACTCCCACGTCAATAAATGTTTTTGATGAATACGCGGATTTTGATTTCATTTTAATCATGGCCACTGTTCCAGGTCAGAGTGGAGGTGTTTTTGATAAAATTAATTTTTCTAAAATCCGTCAATTTAGAATGAAATATCCTGAAAAGTCTATTCACGTTGATGGTGGTGTAAATGGCGAGGTTTCTTTCATTTTAAGAAATATGGGAGTAAGTTCATCTGTATCTGGATCATATATTTTCAATGCGCCAAGTATTGGTCATGCTTTAATGAATTTAACTAAACGTGAAATAGAATCTCAGTTTCATATAGGTGATTTTATGATGCCTTTGAATGAATGTCCAGTTGTTCAATACGAATCTATTTCACTTAAAAATGTTTTGCAATCAATTGAAAATGGAAATCTTGGATTTTGTCTGATAGTTGATCAAAATGGGATGTTAAAAGGTCTTGTTTCTTCAGCAGATATTCGTAAAGCAATGCTTAGGCACCTTGCTGATTTAAACAAAATAGAAGCATTGGATTTGGTAAACTTAAATCCAATAAGTGTTTTTGATGATAATACAGTGTTAGATTTATTGCGAAAAATCAAGAAATGTTCTTTCCCTATTATGTATTTACCTGTCGTGAATAAAGATGGAAAAGCCAGCGGAATTATTAACTTTGCCTACCTGATCAAAGGAGAATTATGATATTACATTTAAAACAAACTATAACTCAATCAGAAGCTGCTCAAATTGCTGAATCAATTCAAGCTTTTCACATAATTTCTAATGGAACAAATGTTTTAATAACAGGTTCTAACGTGAAAGAAGTTCCTGTTCAAATTGATAACAAAGTAGATCAATTTTGGGTTTTTGCAAATGATATGCAATTGGCTTCAAAAACGTATTTACCAACAAAACGAGAAGTTAAAATTGGAAATGTTACGATTGGTGGCGACACTAAAAATACGCTTTTAATCGGTGGACCTTGTTCTGTTGAATCAGAAAGTCAAATTCGTGAATCTTCTGAGTTATTAATAAAATTAGGTCTCACAACGCTAAGAGGAGGTTGTTATAAACCGCGAACTAGTCCGTATTCATTTCAAGGAATGGGATTGGATGGTTTGAAATTGCTTGCGAAAATGCGTGAGGAATTTGGTTTGAATGTTATTACTGAAGCACGTGATGCAACCCATATTGATGAGATTATTGAATATACTGATGTCATTCAAGTTGGAGCAAAAGCCATGTATGATCAAGGGATTTTAAGAGCTTGTTCTAAAACGAATAAGCCTGTTTTAATCAAAAGAGGATTTGGCACTACCTTACAAGAATTGGCGCAAGCAGCTGAATTCGTTTTGTCTGGTGGTAATGAAAATGTGATTTTGTGTGAACGTGGTTTAAGAACGTTTGAAACTGGAACTAGATTTACATTGGATTTATGCGGTGTAGCTTGGATGCAAGAATACACGAATTTACCAATTATCTTAGATCCTTCACATGCAATGGGTTATGCTTATGGAATTCCAAATTTAGCACGTGCATGTGTCGCAATGGGAATTGATGGTTTGTTAATTGAAGCACATCCGAATCCAAAAGTGGCTAAATCTGATGCTTCTCAACAATTGGATCATCAACAATTTGAAGAGTTGTTAAATTCACTTCGACCAGTTGCTGCAAGTGTTGGTTATAAAATGGTTTAAATGTATTTAGAACAAAACATAAAAGGACTTTGCTCTAAGTTCGGAATTAAATATTCTGAATTTATTGATGATTTGGACGTAGATAATGTCAGCGAATTGACAATCTATGATTTAGAAGCAGTCTGCGAAGAATATGAAGTTGATTTACTATCGCTTTTATTTAAACCGCTTTACCGTCCTGAATTGTGGAATAAGAAATTAGAAAAAATAAAACTACTTATTTTAGACGTTGATGGCGTAATGACAGATGGTGGAATGTATTATACTGAAAACGGTGATCAGATAAAAAAATACAATACTAAAGATGGGATGGCAATTCAACATTTAGTAAAAAATGAATTTCAGGTTGCTATTATTTCATCTGGTTTTAAATCTGAAATGGTGAAATCAAGAGCTGATTTATTGGGTATACAACGATGTTATGTTGGACGTGATCGAAAGATTGAAGTTTTGAATAAGTATTGTGAAGAATTGAATATCACACTCGAAAATGTTGCTATTATTGGTGATGATGTGAATGATATGGAAATAATTAAGCAAGTTGGTTTTTCTGCAAGTCCTAGTGATGCAATGAATACTGTGAAAAGCCAAGTTGATGTCGTATTAACTAAAAAAGGTGGTGAAGGTTGTGTGCGTGAATTTATTGACGCTTATTTATTAAAACAACCTTTAGCTTAAGCATATTAATGAACATGGAAAAAACAAAAATTGGGATTATTAGAGAAGGAAAAGTGCCACCAGATCACCGTGTGCCACTTACTCCTAACCAATGCAAAACAATTGAGATGCTTTATCCAAATGTTGAAATTATTGTTCAACCAAGCGAGGTAAGAGCCTATAAAGATGAAGATTATAGTTCACAAGGTATCCGATTGAATGAAGATTTAAATGAATGTGATATAATCATGGGCGTTAAAGAGGTTAATATTGCAGACCTTATTCCAAATAAAAAATTCATTTTCTTTTCTCATACATTAAAAAAACAACCTTACAATAGAAATTTGCTTAGAGCGATTATTGAAAAGAAAATTCAGTTAATTGACTATGAAGCAATAAAGAATAAACAAAATAAACGAATTATTGGTTTTGGTCGTTACGCTGGAATCGTTGGAACGTATAATGCTTTTAGAACTTTTGGATTAAAAAAGGGTTTGTATGATATAAAGCCAGCATACAAATGTTGTGATCGAAAAGAAATGGAAGCAGAAATGGAAAAGATCATTTTACCTGCTGATACTAAAATTGTTATAACTGGTTATGGAAGAGTAG
>JBIIWQ010000111.1:0-6863 GCA_044338805.1 Crocinitomicaceae bacterium | reverse complement strand
AAAATCTACTCCAATTATTTGGAATAAAGTTCACGTTTTACCTGACCACGTTTATTTTAATCACTCTCAACACGTTGTTGTAGGTGGAATTGATTGTAAGCAATGCCATGGTGATATGACAAAAATGGTAGAAACTGCGAAGGTTCAACCTGTATCTGAATTAAATAAAATTGAAGGTAATATCCCATTAACGAGACCTACTTTAACAATGGGTTGGTGTATTGAATGTCACGGTGCGAAAGAAATTTCTACTGGAGCAATTGATACAAGAAATGATGGTTACTACAATGAAATTCACAAGCGTTTGTTGAACAACGACAAAACTTTATATGGTAGTTACCTAAAAGATGGTAAAGTAACCGTAAATGAGTTAGGTGGTTGGGAATGTGCAAAATGTCACTATTAATTAACGAATAGAAGAAGTCCAAATAAGCATATGGGAATGACAAGAAAATATTGGAAAGGTCTTGAAGAATTAAGAGAGACTCCAGAATTCCTTAAATCGAAAGAACAGGAATTCCCGACTCAAATGTCAGTTGAAGAATTCTTAGGAGATGAGAATTTAAAAGAAACATCGACGGCTCGTCGTGATTTCTTGAAATTTTTAGGATTCAGTGTTGCTGCTGCTACAGTTGCTGCCTGTGAAGCACCTGTTACAAAAGCTATTCCTTACGTGAATAAGCCTGAAAATGTAACTCCTGGGATGCCAACTTGGTACGCATCGACATATTATGATGGTGTATCGTATGCAAGTATCCTTGTAAAAACGCGTGAAGGTCGACCTATTTATATCAAAGGGAATAAAGATTTCGGAATTACTTTTGGTGGTTCGAATCCGCAAATAATAGCATCCGTTTTAGGATTATATGATTCAGCAAGACTTCAAAATCCTACCTTAAACGGTGAATCAGATACTTGGTCGAATATTGATGGATCTATAAAAACTGCATTAAAAGCTGCAAAAAAGATTGTTTTAGTTTCAAATACTGTAATTAGTCCTTCTTTAGTAATGGCAATTGGAGAATTAGGAGCCTCTTTAGGTGCAACTGAAAATCCAGATAAATTTGAACATATACAATACGATGCTGTTTCTTATGCAGGTATGCGCTTAGCATATGAAGCAACTTTTGGAAAAAATAGTATTCCTACTCATGATTTCTCAAAAGCAAAAACAATCGTTAGTGTTGGAGCTGATTTCTTAAGTTCATGGTTAATGCCTACACAGTTTGCTTCTCAATATGGAATGAGAAGAAATCCTGCTGGGGAATGGATGTCAAAACATTTTCAGTTCGAAACGGTAATGTCTGTTTCAGGGTCTAACGCAGATTATAGAGGGATGATTAAGCCTTCTGAGCAAGCAAATGTTTTATCGTATATTTTAAAAGGTTTTGGTATTGCTTCAGGTGTTTCTTCTGAATTATCGAAAGATGTTATTGCAATTGCTGATGAAGCAATTAAATCATTAAAAACAACTAAAGGCGAATCACTTGTTGTTTGTGGATCAAATAACAAAGCAGTTCAAATTCTTGTAAATAAATTAAACAATGTTCTTGGAGCTTATTCAAAAACATTGGATTTAAATAACACACTTAATTTGTTCAAATCGGAAGATGCGAAAATGAACAAATTTGTGAGTAATGTAATTGCTGGAAAAGGACCAGATGCTGTTATTTTCTTGGGAGTGAATCCTGTTTATACATTGGCAAATGGAAAACAATTTGGTGAGTCTTTAGCAAAAATTGGAACGAGAGTTTCTCTTGCTTCTCATTCTGATGAAACTGCATCATTATGCAAGTTTATTTGTCCTGATCATCATGCTTTAGAAAGCTGGAGTGATTTCAATCCAACAGTGGCTCATTATTCCATAGCTCAACCAACAATTCGACCTTTATTTAATACTGCTTCTGCTTTAGAGTCTATGTTAGTTTGGGCTGGAAAAGTTAATCGTGGTGGGAAAGATTCTAAAGTAGCTCATGATTACATCATGAATTCTTGGGAAATAAGTAGATTCCCAACGAGAAAGAATGTTTTAGAAGATTTCCATACATATTGGAATATGGCTATCCACAACAGTTGTGTGGAAATGACTGTTCCAGCAAGTGAAATCCAAGGTCAATTTATTGAGGCGGCTTTGTCCGGTCTTGCTGGACAACTTCCTAAATCTTCAGGTTTAGAAGTTGTAATGTATCAAAAAGCTGGAATTGGTATTGGTCTTCAAGCGAATAATCCTTGGTTGCAAGAACTTCCAGATCCTTTGACTAAAGTGACATGGGATAACTATATTACAATGAATCCAGTTGAAATGATAGAGGCTGGATACGTTACAACTTATGATCAAGAGCACGGATTAAATCTTGCTAACGTTAAAGTTGGAAACAATGAAGTAACACTTCCTGTTTATCCATTGCCTGGTCAAGCAAAAAATACTATAGGTATTGCTTTAGGTTATGGTCGCGGTGCAAATGGTGAAAATATTGGAAAAGCTGCTTTTCAAACCAAAGAATATGGTGGGAATGTTACATTGGCAAATGGTAATTTAGCTCCAATTGGTGCAAATGTTTTCTCATTTGTTCAAAATGAAAATGGCACAATGTCATATGCAGCTGCTGCAACAATGACAAAAGTGGAAGGGACATATCCAATTGCTGCAACTCAAATTCATCATACTGTAATGGGTCGCTATTCAATTGTTAGAGAAACGACACTTGATATATTTAAAAATAACGATCGTGAAGCTTATAATCCTCCTTACATGCTTTCTAAGCTTGATAAAGATGGTAATCACGTTAAGGCTCCGATGGCTGAATTTGATTTATGGGATGCACATCCAGTTGAGAAAATAGGGCATCGTTGGGGAATGACTGTAGATCTTTCTTCTTGTATAGGTTGTGGTTCTTGTTTAGTTGCTTGTCAATCTGAAAATAATGTTCCAGTTGTTGGAAAAGATGAAGTAAGACGAGGACGTGAAATGCACTGGTTGAGAATTGACCGTTATTTTTCATCTGAAGAAGAAGCAGCACCGGGACAAAGAAAAGATAAAGAAACATTTAGTTACGATAAAGCAGAAATTGCAGCATTGAATCCAAAAGTGGTTCATATGCCAATGATGTGTCATCACTGTAATCACGCACCGTGTGAAACAGTTTGTCCTGTCGCTGCAACAACACACAGTAATGAAGGATTAAACCAAATGGCATATAACAGATGTATTGGTACAAGATATTGTGCTAATAACTGTCCTTATAAAGTGCGTCGTTTTAACTGGTTTAACTATCCATCTTACAAGAAATTTACTGAAGTAAATCCTGCACAGGATGATTTAGGAAGAATGGTCTTGAACCCAGATGTTACAGTTCGTACAAGAGGTGTAATGGAGAAATGTTCTTTCTGTGTTCAACGAATTCAAGCTGGAAAATTAGTCGCTAAGAAAGAAAGTAGACCAGTTGTTGATGGAGATTATACAACAGCTTGTTCAGACGCATGTCCAACAAACGCAATTATCGTAGGAGATTGGAATGACTTGAAATCTATGGTTAGATCAAGCTCAGACGATACACTAGCATACCAAGCATTAGAAGAAGTAGGTGTTAAGCCAAACGTTTGGTATAAAGTGAAAGTACGAAATGAGAAAAATGACTTTTTGTCTAAACTGCAAGTAGCAGATAAACACGAAAGTCATGTAGATAAAAAGAATCATCATTAATTGAACTAAAGCTATTGTAATGCATAAGGAAGCAGCAATTAGAGAACCTCTGATATTAGGCCATAAGACCTATCATGACGTCACAGAAGACGTCTGCAGACCGATTGAAGACAAAGCCCCAAAAATGTGGTATATCCTATTTGGGATTGCTCTTATAATAGGACTTTACGGAGTAGGATGTATATTTTACTTACTTGGAACTGGTATCGGTGTTTGGGGACTTAACAAAACGATTGGTTGGGCTTGGGATATTACCAATTTCGTTTGGTGGGTAGGTATTGGTCACGCAGGAACGTTGATTTCTGCAGTACTGTTGCTGTTCCGTCAGAAATGGAGAATGGCGATTAACAGATCAGCTGAGGCAATGACAATTTTTGCTGTATTCATGGCAGGTTTATTCCCTCTTATTCACATGGGTCGTTTATGGGTTGGTTATTGGACGCTTCCATTGCCAAATCAATTTGGATCTTTATGGGTAAACTTTAACTCTCCTTTACTTTGGGATGTTTTTGCAATTTCCACGTATCTATCGGTTTCTTTAGTATTCTGGTATATTGGTTTAATTCCAGATTTTGCTACTATACGTGATCGTGCTAAGAAGCCGGTATCTAAGAAAATGTATTCAATATTAGCATTTGGTTGGTCAGGTAGAGCTAAACATTGGAATCGATTTGAATTGGTATCGTTAGTTTTAGCTGGTTTGGCAACACCTCTTGTATTCTCGGTTCACTCGATTGTATCATTTGACTTTGCTACATCTATTGTTCCTGGTTGGCACACAACCATTTTTCCTCCATATTTTGTTGCAGGTGCTGTATTCTCTGGTTTTGCCATGGTACAAACTTTAATGCTCGTTATGAGAAAAGCAATGGGATTAGAAGCATACATTCATACAAAACATGTTGAATACATGAATATCGTTATCATGGTAACAGGTTCTATTGTTGGTACTGCTTATATCACTGAGTTATTTATTTCTTGGTACTCAGGTGTAGAATACGAGGCTTATGCATTTATAAATCGTGCAACTGGACCATATTGGTGGGCTTACTTTGCAATGATGACTTGTAATGTTGTTTCTCCGCAGTTAATGTGGTTCCGCCCACTTAGAAGAAGTTTAATTTTTACATTCATTATTTCTATCGTTGTAAATATTGGTATGTGGTTCGAACGATACGTAATTATTGTAACATCGCTTCACAGAGATTATTTACCATCAGCATGGAGTATGCATTATCCAAGTCATATTGATATTGGAGTATATGTTGGAACTATTGGTTTATTCTTTGTATTCTTCTTGTTATTTGCTAGATACTTCCCTGTATTGGCTTTAAATGAAGTAAAAACAATTCTTAAATCTTCGGGAGAATCATACAAGAATGCTCCTGATACGCATAGTCATAATGATGAAAATCATTCAACTCATTAAAAAATAAGGACATGGCAGAGAGAGTAATATATGCAATGTACGACGATGACGATGTGCTTAAAGATGGCGCAAAGATGTTGGTTGCAAAAGGTGTAAAAATTTCTGAAGTATTTTCACCATTTCCAATTCACGGAATAGATCCAATAATTGGAATTAAAAATACTCGTTTAGGTATTGTTGCATTTCTATTCGGTATAACTGGTTTAATGTTAGCTACTGTTGGAATGAGATTCTTCATGGTAACCGATTGGCCAATGAATATTGGAGGAAAGCCAAACTTTACCTATTTGGATAATTTATTAGCATTTGTTCCAATCACTTTTGAGTTTACGGTTCTTTGTGCAGCTCACGGTATGGCTATTACGTATATGTTGAGAAATAAAACGTTGCCAGGAATTCCTGCTCAAAATCCAGATCCACGAACTACAGATGATAAATTTGTAATGGAAATCCGTTTGTCAGAAAATACTAAATATAATTCTGAAGAATTGGAGAAAATGTTGAGAGAAACTGGTTTAATAGAATTAGATCAAAAAGAAATAAAATAGTTTGCTATGAAGTTTCTGCTGAGGCGGATACTCCTTCTGACAAAATTAAAGGAAGAGACAGATGAAAATTAAATTTAAGGTATTAGCAAGTATAGCATTAGTTGCAGTTTCAATCCTAACGTTGGGTTCTTGCACTGCAGATGCTGATAGTCCAGGTTTGGAATACATGCCTGATATGTATCGTTCACCAGCTATTGAAGTATATGTTGATTATGGCGAGGTAAGAGGTCATGAATATAAAGACATGAAAAACAGACTTTCTGCTTTAATTCCTCCAATGGGAACTGTGCCTTATTATGGTAAGGATTCAGCTACTGTAAGTTTGATGCTGCCATATTTTAGAAAAGCGAATATATCCTTTAAGGAAACACATGGGATGTATGGAGCAGATTTAACAGCTGTTGATGAATATGCTTTAGCAATTGCTGATAAAAATCCTATGAGATTGACTTCTGAAAATTCTGAAGGGATGTTTAAACAAGGAAAAGAATTGTATACCGCTATGTGTCAGCATTGTCATGGAGAGAAAGGCGATGGTAACGGTCCTATGGTTGCTAGTGGAGCATATGCTGGTGTCCCAAATTATACTGAACGAGCAATGAAATCTGACGGTCAACTTTTCTATTCAATATATTATGGATTGAATACAATGGGAGGTCATGGATCAATATTGAATAAAAAGCAAATTTGGACTTTGGTTCATTACGTTAGACGATTCCAAAATGCAGAGTACGGTAAGTTTGATGCAACTGGTCTTGCTGTTGTTTCAGCTGTTGCGGCGGATACTACAAAAGTTACAAAATAATAACCTGAATATTTTAAAAGATGGAATTCTCTATATCTAAAAAGGCAAAAACTCTAACAATGACTCTAATGGGAGTTGGGGTTTTGTTTACAGCGATTGGTGTTTTTACAAGCATGAGTGATCATCATTTTGCTACTCGTTTATTAGCGAATGGTTTGGTGAATAGCTTTTTCTTTTTCGCACTTGGACTCGGCGCATTATTTTTCTTAGCGTTGCAATATGCTACTGAAACAGGATGGTATGCTTCTGTTAAAAGAATCATTGAAGCGGTAGCAGGTTTCTTGCCATATGGAATGGGATTGTTAGCGCTTACCTTATTAATTATTACCTTAAATGATGGAGCGCACATTTATGGTTGGATGGATCCAGAAAGTGTTA
>JBIIWQ010000109.1:0-6893 GCA_044338805.1 Crocinitomicaceae bacterium | reverse complement strand
CAATGATAGTCGTGTTCAAGCATTGATTCTTTCTCCAACCAGAGAATTATGTCAACAAATTGCCAAACAGCTTTTTAAACTGACGAAATTCTCTAATAAAATTTTCATCGAATCGGTCTATGGAGGAGAGAAAATTGAAGACCAAATTCGTGCCTTGAGCAGACCAACGCATATTGTTGTTGCAACACCCGGACGACTAATTGATTTATTGGACAGAAAAGCAATTGATTTGAGTCAAGTTGAAACGATTGTACTTGACGAAGCAGATGAAATGTTGAGTATGGGTTTTAAAGATGAATTGGAAAACATCTTAAGACATACAACTGGAAGCAGAAATACATGGTTGTTTTCAGCTACAATTCCTGAGAATTTGAAGGCAATCATTGGGAAATATATGGATACCGACGCTTACAAAGTTGAAATCAATAAGCGCAACATTGTCAATTCTTCTATTGAACACCAATTTCTCACGTGTGATCCACGCCACAAATTTGAAAGTCTAGTTCAATTTCTAAATGTTCAAGGTGGCGATAGTGGAATTATTTTCTGTCGAACAAAAACAGACACGCAAGATTTGGTAAATAAACTGCTCAGTAAAAACTTTGTTGCTGATGCGATTCACGGGGATTTACAGCAACGTGAACGTGAAAAAGCGATGAGAGCTTTCAAAAAACATAAGATTCAATTGTTAGTTACAACGGATGTATCTGCTCGTGGAATTGACGTTGACGATTTGTGTTTTGTTGTGCATTACAATTTACCTGAAAAACTTGAGTACTATACACACCGAAGCGGTAGAACAGCTCGTGCAGGTAAAAAAGGAGTTTCTTTGAGTATTATTGACGCAAAAGAAACGAGAAGAATTCGTCAAATTGAACAAGCACTGAATATCAAGTTTAAACGAATTTCGGAGCAGTAAAATTACTTTACAAATTTCACGAAAACCTCTGAATCTTTTCGTGGTTCAATTGAATTGTGACAGGGTTCCATCGTTATTTCTGAAAAATAATCTTTGAAATAAGTAAGGTATTCTGTTGTGTTTCCTCCAAATGGTGGACCTCCTTCAAAATCACGGTTAATAATACGCCGACCAGTTTACCTCCTGGTTTTAAAAGTGAACTAGCATGTTGCGCATATTTTGCCCTGAGCATTGGATCAATTGCACAAAAAAGTGTTTGCTCAAGAATTAAATCATAGCTTCCTTCGTGCGCGAAAAAATCACCTGTATGTAATTGAGTAACAGGAAAAGTTGGATTACGTTGTTGAAAATCCAAAATCGGTTCTTCAGAAAAATCCAATAAATGAACATTCGTAAAGCCCTTTTTAAAAAGGTATTCTCCTTCATATCCCAATCCACAACCAGGAATTAAAATCTGTAATTCTTTATTGGTAAGTTGATCAACATATTCTTTAATTGGAGGAGATACTTGTTTCAAATCCCAACCAGTTTGATTTTCTTGGTAACGCTTACTCCAAAATTCAGGTGATAAAAAATCGTTCATAGTCTAAAGCTAATGAATTTAAATCAAATTAGTTGCTTTGATAAACTATCTATGTTCTTGATATCTGTCTTTTTTGTCCACAAATTCTCACAGATTCCCACAAATTAAAATTGGTGGGAATTTGTGTAATTAGTGGACAGATTTTTATGCTATAAAAAAATTATTCTAGGAGAATAACTCGTTGACTTGAACTACTATTTTTTGAAGTGAATTGCACAAAAATGATTTTTTCACCCAAGTTCCTTAAATCAGTTTCTAAAAAACCTGTCGTTTCTTGCTCATCCAACAATTCACCTATCACATTGTAAAATCTAATTACTCCTTGTTCGTTAGTATGAATATGAATAATCCCAGCTGTTGGATTGGGTGAAATAAAAAAACGCAAATCCGATTCAGTTAATCCTGCTGGAGCTTCATTTATCACCGCTACTGCATCCAAATCAAATCCACCGGAATCAAACTCTGTAGGATAAGGATCATTGATTAAATCGCCTGAATCGTCCATTGAGCCAAATTGTGTATCAATACTTCCGATGACATCGATCAATTTTACGTGTGTAATTGCATTTACATCTAAATTTGGAATTCCTGTTAATTCGTCTAAATCGAACGGAACGCCATAACCTTGACGGTATTTCCCCGCCAAATTCAACACATAACGGCAATCGATAAAAGTGAAATTATCTGTTTGAATTGCTAATGGTATTTCACTAATCGATGGAAATCGAAAATAATTGATGCCATCAGAACTCACTTCAACATGTGCAAATTCCATATAATCATCTGCAAATCCATTTTCGAAAACAGCAAAATCCGGTCCCGACAAATTTATAATCGCATTTGAAAATGTTAAAACAGCGACTCCCCCATCTCCTAGAGAAACAACACTGGTTCCATCACCTTCGGCAATTCCCAATGCATCTGATTCTAATCCAAATCCTACAACTCCCAAACTTGGATTGGCAACATTCAAATAACCTCTTGAAACTTGAATTCCAGTTGCCCAATTCACAATCACAGAAGAATCTTTATAAACGGCTAAAGATCCAATTTGACCAGCTGGCTCATCAAAAGTTTGTCCAAATGAAATGAAGTTAAAAAGAAGAAGAATGAATACACAGACTTTATTCATAAAAAATTATTTTACTAGGATTCAATCCAACATGAAAGCTTTTTTCTAAAATTCCGGTTGAACTGAATTGTCTCACATATCCGGTATTCGTATAACTCATGGCGTCCAAACAATAGATTTTATCTGAAATCAGATTATATTTCACACCATAAAGCGTTGTAATTGAACTTGTATTGATGAAGGAATTGTTTTCAATTGTTTCTGTTAGGGTATTGAATAAACGTATTTCACTTGTTTGATTCGAATAATTGTAAAACGACACTAAGAAATAATCGTTCATACGTTCCATTCCAGAAGCATCAAATGAAAATGTTTGTTCAACGGAATTGGAAACAGGATTAATTTTCACCATTCGAGAAGGAATCGCACCATAATTTCCACGAGCCACTACATACACATCGCCCTGACTATCAACTTGTATTGAACCTGGATTCTTACCAACTGTAATCCGTGTAATTTCTTGAAAAGTTGTAAGATTGATGATTGAAACGGTGGAATCAAGATTTGGAGAATTCAAACCGCCAGAGTTGGAAACAAATAATTTCCCATTCGAAACAGCAACATCTTCTGGATTTGAACCTACTTGAATTCGCTGCGTAATTGTCAAACTTGCCGTATCCAAAACATCTACAAATCCATCATAACATGTAATAAACGCTTTCGAACCAGAAAAGGCAATTGATCGTGGTTGTTTCCCAATACTTCCGTTCATCATTGAAATTTGTTTGATACTTGTTCCTGTTGATTTTGAAAGTACTTCAATGGTATTTGAATTATTTACAACGATATAAATTTTACCACCATAAATTTGCATGTCGTTTCCAGTGTCTCCTAATAATCGGCTATTTTTTGAATTGAAAAAATCGGTATTTACCTCATCAGTTGACAGATTCACCCAAGAAAGAGAAGTATTATTTTGCTGAAAAAGTCCTTCACAAAGCACAAGCATTCCGTTATCCAAATTCGAAATAACTTCGGGAGTCGGTTTTTCCTTTTTGCATGAGAAAACCAATAGTACAATTCCTATAAGACTAATTAAACGCATAATTGAATGAGATTAGATAATTTCTTCCTGGCATCACATAATATCTGACAATTGCATAGGAAGAATTGAAAATGTTTTTACAAGAAAATTGTATCCTGAGATCATTTTTTTTCAATTTAACAGAAGTAAAAACGGAAACATCTGAAAGCACAAACCCAGCAACTTCATTGGCTGAATTATTTTCATTCAAAGAATAACGCAATGAATTTCCGAAAGTACTCCACCTAAAACCAATATTTTTCCTTTTGAGAGAAATGTCTGCATTGAATGTATGTTTAGGAAGATAAGCGATTTGATGTCCAAAAGTTGGGTTAATTCTGTCCGTAATATCCGTCGCCAATTGAAAGGTGTAGTTGAATAAACTATTGACATTCCATTTATCAGTGAATTTGTAATTCAATTCAAAAGACGATTCTGCACCAAAAATATTCACCTTCCCAACATTTTGCATCGACCAAACAAATAAATTCTTGGTTGGAATAGCTACTATTTTATTCTTTACTTGATTGAAATAAAAATTCGTTCTGTTTACAAGTGAGAATTTCCCATTTGTAGGACTTAAAACAATCCCTAAAGTCACTTGGTTTGCTTCTTCAGGTTTCAACTTGCTATTTCCAATCGAATTATAATAAAGTTCATTAAAAGAAGGCATCCTAAATGAATTTCGATAAAAAGCAAACGTGCTGAAATTCAATTTCCCAAAAAATTCTTTTGATTCAATTTGAACAATTGGATTGACTTTAAACATACTTGGAATATTCAATGTATCATTCAAATCTTGCACAAATTGTGCAGATAAATGCCCCGTAATATTAAACGATTTCAAACTCAATTTCGTTCCCAAAAGCGAGAAATTGTGCCATCTAATTGGTATACCAAAAACTGAATTATTCGAACGCAACTTACTTACTTGTTCTTCTGTACCAAAAAATAAACTAATCTTTTTGGAAATTGCATAGTGTGTATTTATTCCAAATTGGATTTGATCATTTTCATACTTTGAGAACAAGCCGCCTGCAGCATTCAGAAATGAAGAATCGGTATAATATAATTTTCCAATTGAAGCATTTGAGAAAATTCTAAAGCTCCATTTATCATGAAATTGAGAATAACCTATTTGCAAACGATTATTTGCTGTTTGTAAGGTTTGAGAACTGTTATCACTATACAAAATAACTGCTCCAGGTAATTCTTGATCGCTCTTATCGGATCGAAAATTTATTGATAGAATACCATTTTCTGAAGTTCTATATCCAAAGGATAAAACGCCATAAGCATCTTGAAAATGATTGTTATTGCGTGTTCCAGAATAAGTTGTTTGACCATTTTGAAAGGAATATGGATAAATCCCATTAGCAAATCTGTACTTTCCAAAAGCACTGATAAACATTTTCTTGAGGCTAAATTTATACGACAAATTGTTATCAAATTGACCAAAGGAACCTAACTTCGAGGCAAATCGTACTTTGTGTTTTTCAGCTGAAAAGGTATTTTCAAATGTTTCAATGTAAACAACACTTCCTGCAACTTGCGCTGATGTAGGAACCAAGACGCTTTTTTGTCCACCCGTCACCAAACTGATTGATTCAATATTATCGCTTTGAATTTGACCAAAATTAACTTGTCCAGTTTGTGTATTGCTCATCGTAAAACCGTCTACAACAACACTTGTATGTTGACTACCTAATCCACGAACCGAAATCGTTTTCAATCCACCTAAACCTCCGTAAGATTTCACATAAATTCCAGCAAATTTCTGCAACAATTGTCCAACATCTTCAACATTCAATTCTAAAATAGTTGCTCTTTTAATTGTTGGAATTCTAGTCTTCAATATTCTAAGACTATCGGAAACGCTAATTTCTCGCAAATCTTTTTCAGTCAACTGCGCAAATGTCAGATGAGGAATCAGAAAAAATAATATATAAAAGTGCTTTTTCAACATGAAAGTGGGCAACCCGTAGATTGCCCATTATTTCTTATTTGATTATTTTCTGTACTGCTTTCCCTTTTGAATTAATCAATTCTAAAAAGTAAATTCCGGCAGTTAATTCTTGTAAATTCAAGATCGAAACGCCGAAATGATTTTCAGAAAGCATCGTTTTTCCATTAATATCCTTTAAAGTTAAGATCCCGTTTTTTCCTTTAACAGTTAACAAATCTTGAACTGGATTTGGATAAACATCTATTGAAAAAATCGTGTTTTCATCAATTCCTTGAATGGGAGATTTATACACATCATCAATAGCAAAATAGGTTGGTGTATTAATTCCAAAAGCTCCTGCATCCGATGATTCAATTCTAAACGTTATTAAATAAGGATAAATCCCAAAAGTCGATAAATCTACTTTGATCCAACTATCTAGAATATAATCTTGTGAATTATCTGTAAACCTATAATCGGCTAAATAGACCTCAACAGAATCTTTAATACCACTGTATCCTTCAGCTATCACCCAAACTCTATAAAAATCTTCGCCATTTGTGCCATCAAGGGTTGTTCCATCGGCAGCATAAATAGAACCAAATTGTTTGCCATATGCATCGCCATCTCTCATGGAGATCGCAGCATAAGTTGTATTTGAAATATAAAATGAATCTATTGCTTGAGATGAATTTCCTTGAATGCTTCCTTCTGGATAATAAACTCCATAATTTTCTGAATTTCTTCCAAAACCAGGAAAAGCACTGTATTGATTTCCCCAACCAGCTGTTGTATTATCTGTCACATTTGAAATGGAAAAGCCATTCCAAGAACCCCAAGCGGCATCATAAACATTTGAGAACGTAAATCCTGCCATCGAAAAATTACTTGAACCAGCATAACCATTGTCATAGGTTTCTGGATTCAAAACAACATTTTCAAAATCAATAACTGTTTGAGCCGTCAAATTGCTACACACAAGGGCTGTAGCCACCAAAACATAAATCTTCTTCATTTTTTATATAAAATAGTTAATAAAAAAAGAAGAAATCAGTTAAGAGAAATAATACTCGCTTGTTTAGAACAGCGAACACTAATTCGGACTTTTATCTGAAGTCTTCATTAAAAAATGATTTGGGCAAGTATTCTGACTTTCACCAATCCTTCTCGTCTTCCCATCCGTTTTACGAACAGTGACATTTTGAGGGGATCTTACAGTGATTACAGCTGCAGATACAGTTCCGGATTCAAACCGGATTCCTTTTTATTCCACTAAGTGGTACCAAAAAT
>JBIIWQ010000007.1:0-21461 GCA_044338805.1 Crocinitomicaceae bacterium | reverse complement strand
ATGTCTTATGCGAAAGCAATTGGGTTGAATATGGATGAGTATGTTTCATTAACATCGTTTACAAATCACCCGATGAATCAAAAATGCATGTTGGCAATTGCTGATAACTGGGCGTGGGGAGAAAGTTATAATGTTGGTTTAACAGATTTATTTGATGCATGCGAATATGCGTTGAAAAATGGATATTCTTTAGCTTGGGGTGCTGATGTTTCTGAAAAAGGCTTCAGTTTTAGAAATGGGTTGGCAATTGTTCCAGAAGATCCATCTACAATCGAAACAAAAGGGAGAGACAATAAAAACTTTTCAGATGGAGGAGCTGATAAAACTGCAAATGCATTTGTTACGCCAGGAAAAGAATTAGAAATTACACAAGAACTACGTCAGCAAGCATATGATGGAAAAACAACTACTGATGACCATGGAATGCACATTGTTGGGTTGTATAAAGACCAAAACAACACACGCTATTTATTGGTGAAAAACTCATGGGGTACGAGTAATTATCCTAAAGGATTCTTGTACGTTTCTGAGAATTACTTTAAGTACAAAACGATTAATGTTTATGTGCATAAAGACGGAATTTCTTCTGCGCTTAAGAAAAAATTGAGTTTATAAGGATTTCTCGCAGGGCAAAGTTAGCGCTGGAAATGTGATTAAAAATTATAGTAAAAGTGTTTCTCGCTTTTACTATAATTTAATTCATTTTTGTTCTATTTCATGAATAAGCGATACTGCATATTCACGCGCAAGTTTATCACTTTCTACATAATCTTCGTATGCCGGTTTTTCAATCGAATGCACATTTAATAATGCCTTTTCATTGATTTCAGCAATTTGTAAAAATTTGATTTTATCGTGAAGAAAAGCATCTACCGTAATTTCATTTGCGGCATTTAAGATACAAGCAGCAGTTCCTTCCATTTCCATTGCTTTAAATGCTAAATCTAAATTTTTGAACACGGCACGATCTGGTTGTTCAAATGTCAATTTTGGGTAATCTAAGAAATTGAAACGTGGAAAATCTGTTTTGAATCGATCTGGAAAAGTCAAGGCAAACTGAATGGGCAATTTCATATCTGGCAATCCCATTTGGGCTTTCATGCTGCCATCTTCGAATTGCACCAAAGAATGCACAATTGACTGAGGATGAACAATTACATCAATTTGATCAGGTTTTAAGTTAAACAACCATTTTGCTTCAATAACTTCAAATCCTTTGTTCATCAATGATGCTGAATCAATCGTGATTTTCGCTCCCATTGTCCAGTTTGGATGCTTTAAAGCCTGTTCTTTAGTAACAGTTTTTAATTGTTCCTTCGACCAACCTAAAAATGGTCCTCCAGAAGCAGTTAAATAGATCTTTTCAATCTTATTATGAAATTCACCAACCAAACATTGGAAAATAGCTGAATGTTCTGAATCAACAGGATAAATATTTACACCTTGTTCTTTCGCTAATTTTGTAACAAGCTCACCAGCAACGACTAATGTTTCTTTGTTGGCCAAAGCAATTGTTTTTTTCGCTTCAATAGCACGCAACGTAGGCTTTAATCCTGCGTATCCAACTAATGCAGTAAGCACTGTATCAACTTCATTTGATTCAACTACTTGGCAAAGCGCTTCAGATCCAGCATAAACATGAATATCTTCATTGATTAATGCTGCTTTTACTTGTTCATAGCGTGATTCATCTGTGATAACAACGGTGTTCGGTTTAAATTTTAACGCTTGCTCTATTAAGAGATCAGCGTTTTTTCCAGCTGTGATAACTTGTAAATCAAAAAAAGCAGGATATGCTTCAATAACTTCTAATGCTTGTGTTCCAATTGATCCCGTTGATCCTAGAATAGCAATGCCTTTCTTTTTCTCCATACTACAAAAATAACGTTTTGAAGTAAAGATTGTATCTAAAAGAAGTGAAAGAATCTAGGGTAAATAAGAAATCTACGTGTAAATTTGCACATACAGAAAAGAATCAAACAACGTGCAAACCTATGAAGTACCGCATATTAACGAATGAAGAATTATCTCATCTTGAAGAAGATTTCAAGCAATTTTTAATTGTTTCAGGAGTCCATGCTGAGGAATGGGAAGAAATGAATAAAACGGATCGTTCAAAAGCAGTGCAACTAGTTGAAATATTTAGTGACACTGTTTTACAAAAAGTGTACGAGAAAATTAAGTTCGTTGAATTTAGAAGCGAGAATTCTTGCATTGTATTTTATTGTCAAGAAGATAAAACAGAATTAATTTCCATTCAAGGAAAAAAGGGCTTTCCAGTGAACTTGTCAACGCCAGAATCTATTCATCATGAATTAAAAAAGAACCTTTCAAATCTTCAATTTCACCGTTCTGAAAAGAAGCATCATGTTACACGAGAATTAGAAGTTCATTCTTTATTAGAACAAGGCTGCGTCATTTCCAGTGAAGATTTTTGGCAATTACTTTTAAAAATAATTATTGCTAATTAACTGAATTTTATTAACTTGCCTCAAAAACTACTATGAAACAGCTATCACTAATCGGATTTTCTATTTCTGTTATTTTTTTAATCTTCGGATTATTCCTAGTATTTATTGTTGTACCAGAGTCTAATACTGCAGCCCTAGAAATTGAATGGATTAAACAAGCGAGGATGGGAGATTATTCTGTTTCGCTTTTTGACCTCCCTGGTTATGCAGAAGCGTATGCACTAATGGAGAAAAAAGTAGATTACGGAATTATCCTTTTATTGGGATCTTTTTTGCCTTTTCTATTGTGTATCATTCCTGTCTTTAAAAAGAACAAATTGGCGATTTTAGGACTTATTTTTTCAATAGGAGCATTTTTTATTGGCGCTTCTTGCGGAACTCACCTATTTTCGTAAAAACACTTTCAACATTCTTCGCGGTTTTGTGTTAATTTAGCAATTCAAAAAATTGAAATGTTATGAAAAAGATATTGTCTGTATTATTCTTAATGAATTTAGGAATTTCGGTTAACGCACAAATGCAAGCACCAAAATTAAGTCCAATTGCAACGGTTGAACAACGAGTTGGTTTGACAGATATTAAAATTGAATATTCTCGTCCATCAAAAAGTAATCGCACTGTTTTTGGCGAAGTAGTTCCGTTCAACGAGATTTGGAGAACTGGTGCTAATGAAAACACAAAAATTACGATTTCGGATCCAATTATCTTTGGGAAAGACACGTTAAAGACTGGAACATATGCAATTTTCACTAAACCGACTGCTTCCAATTGGGAAATAATCTTTTATTCCGACATTACAAATTGGGGTACACCAGACGAGTGGGATGAAACTAAAGTAGTCTTTAAAGTAAGTTCACCTGTTGTTGTTTTGAACGATGTTGTTGAGACTTTCACGATTGGAATTGATAATATAACAACCAAAACAGCTAATTTAAATTTCTCTTGGGATAAAACAAGAGCATCTGTTCCATTTGCCGTTCCAACCGATTTAAAAATGGCCGCTTCAATTGAAAAAGTAATGGCTGGTCCAACAGCAAGTGACTATCATGCTTCGGCGGATTTCTATTTTAAGGAGAAAAAAGACTTGAAGAAAGCGCTTGAATGGTCAACGAAAGCATGCGAATTAAAAGGAGATGATGCTTTTTGGATGTTGCGTTTAAAATCACAAATTCAAGCAGAACTAGGGGATTATAAAGGAGCAATTGAAACTGCAAAGAAATCATTAGTAGCAGCTGAAAAAGCAAAATACCAAGCGTATATTGATATGAATAATGCTTCAATCGAAGAATGGAGCAAGAAGAAAAAATAATTTCGATACGCTCAACCACCTTTTCAAAATACATATCATTTAGTGCTAGAGTCAATATATGACAGATTTACAAGCAGCTTTAGGCAAACGTTTTGGTGAACAGCGCGTTTCAATTCTTCCGACAAAAGAAAGTGAAATTTCTTTGATTGTGCTGGATTTAGAATTAAATAGTCCAGTAACGTTAATAATGACCAATGGATTAAGCGATTACAGAATGCCTGTCCATGAAAAGATGAAAGGTCGAGAATTCAATGAACTGTATTTCTGCTTACCGAGTTATTGGAAATGGGAAGAATTAGACAATGATCAAATGAATTGGATTTTTCCATGGATTCAAAAACTTTCAAAATATGTCATTGAAAAAAATGCCTGGTTTGGTCACGGTCACACGATGCCTTGTGGAACAGACGAAAAGAGACTTTCAACAACGATGCGTCAAAATTATTTCTTCTTATCAGATCCTGTTTTACTCAAAAATGAATTAGAACCGATTCAACTAGGAGAAAAAAGCGTTCAGTTCTTGTCAGTAATTCCAATATTTCCAGATGAAATGGATTACAAACAAGGAAAAGGAACCTTCAAATTCGAACAGAAATTAAGAACGCATGGAATCACTGAAAAATTAGATGATTTCAGAGGAACTATTTTGAGAAGTAAATGGAGATTTTTGAAGAGATAATCGGTTTAAAGCGCAATTAAATCAATCCTTTTTCAATCAATAATTTCGCAATCTGAACAGCATTCGTTGCAGCTCCTTTTCGCAAATTATCAGCAACAATCCATAAATTCAATGTATTTGCTTGAGACTCATCTCTGCGAATCCTTCCAACAAAAACATCATCTTTTCCTTCAGCATATTTTGGCATTGGATAAGAATTAGTTGTAGGATCATCTTTTAATGTAATACCTGATTGATTGTGCAATAAACGCCTAACATCCGCCAGATCAAAATCATTTTCGAACTCAATATTCACTGCTTCTGAATGACCTCCAACAACTGGAACACGCACAGCTGTTGCTGTTACATTAATTGTTGGATCCAAGATTTTCTTTGTTTCGTTGGTTAATTTCATTTCTTCTTTCGTGTAACCGTTCTCAAGGAATGAATCACATTGCGGAATACAGTTTTTGTCAATAGCATAATTGTAAGCCATTTCTCCCAAAATGCCATTGCGCTCATTTTCCATTTGTTGAACGGCTTTTACGCCAGTTCCAGTAATAGATTGATACGTAGAAACAACAACCCGTTTTATTTTATATGCTTTGTGCAGCGGCGCCAATGTCAGAACAAGTTGAATTGTGCTGCAATTTGGATTCGCAATGATTTTATCATCAGCAGTTAACAGATCACCATTAATTTCTGGAATCACCAATTTTTTTGTTGGATCCATTCTCCAAGCGGAGGAATTATCGATAACAGTTGTTCCGACAGCAGCAAATTTTGGAGCCCATTCCACAGAAGTTTCACCTCCAGCTGAGAAAACAGCAATATCGGGTTTCATTTCTACCGCAGTTGAAAGTCCAACAACGGAATATTTTAATCCACCAAAATCTATTTCTTGTCCAACTGATTTTTCAGACGCAACAGGGATTAATTCAGTAATAGGAAAATTATGTTCACGCAGAACTTTCAACATTACATTTCCAACCATTCCTGTCGCTCCAACAACCGCTACTCTCATCTTATTTTTAATTTTTTACGTGTACCAAATTTAGTATATTTATACCAAATGTAGTTATTATGTTGCCCAACAATTTTGGGTGTAATAGCGATGTAGTATGATTATAGAACTATATTGAATACATTATCGGTATTAGCAACAAAGAAATGAAACCAATGAAATACGTTTTAGCCTTTATTATTTTCTTTACATTTCAATCTCTTTTTGGTCAATTTACAGACGATTTTACAGATGTCGATTTCTCGAATAATCCAACATGGATAGGCGATGATTCTGTTTTTGTTGTGTTTGATAATGTTGGAAATATGCAATTGAGATCAAATAAAACAACTGCTAGTTCCAGTTTTTATTTGTCAACACCAAGCACGCAAGCAACCAATGGTCAGTGGGAATTCTTTACACGACTTGCTTTCAATCCTTCTAGCGCAAATTTTGTGGATGTCTACTTGACTTCTGATCAATCAAATTTATTGAGTCCAACAATCAATGGATATTTTGTTAGAATTGGTGGAACAACGGATGAAATTTCTCTTTACAAAAAAGTGGCGGGTGTTGCAACAGAGATTGTGGATGGAATTGACGGAGTAACCAACGTTTCGAACAATTTATTAAAAATAAAAGTAACATGCACAGCAACAAATGATTGGGAATTGGAACGAGATATCTCAGGAATTGGATCAAATTATTTTTCTGAAGGAATAATCAACGATGCTTCAATTTTAACGAGTAGTTTTTTTGGAGTTTCAATCACCCAATCAACGGCAAGCTTTTTTCAGAAGCATTATTTTGATGATTTTTATCTTGGGCCAATCATATTTGATTTGACTCCACCAGTTTTAGTTTCAGCAACGGCGATAAGTGCAACACAGATAGATGTGATTTTTAATGAATCAGTAACTCAAATTTCTGCAGAAACGATTGGGAATTATGGAATTTCTCCGGCAGAAATGGTTTTAAACGCGGTTTTAGATGGTGTTGATCCAACACTTGTTCATTTAACGATTACTCAACCGTTAACAAATGGAACAACTTATACCTTGAACACAAATGCAATCAATGATTTAGAGGGCAATAATTCAGGAAACCAATCTACTCAATTCACCTTTTTAGTTTCAGAAACACCCATAAAAGGAGATGTTGTACTGTCAGAATTTGTCTGTGATGAATCACCAACAATTGGTTTACCACAGGTTGAATATGTTGAGATTTATAACCGAAGTTCAAAATATTTTAACCTCCAAAATTGGAAATTAGGTGATGCTGCTTCTGATGGTACAATTCAGCAAACTTGGTTAGCGCCAGGCGAATATAAAATTCTTTGTTCAACCGCGAATGTTGATACGTTCACGATGGCAATTCCAGTAGGCGTAACAAGTTTTCCAAGTTTGAATAATGCTGGTGATGACCTTGTTTTGAAAGATGATAATGGAATGATAATGGATAAAATATCCTATACAGATTCTTGGTATCAAGATCCGTTAAAAGCAGATGGTGGCTATTCCATTGAATTAATAAATCCAAATGATCCTTGTTCGGGAGAAGATAATTGGATAGCGAGTTTGGCTCTTTTAGGCGGAACCCCCGGAGCAATTAATTCCGTTTACGATATTACGGCAGATACGCAAGCGCCAACTATTATTGAATTGCTTGCTATAGCGCCGAATTTATTGACAATAACATTTAATGAAGGAATGGACTCAACACTTTTGATGAATGCTTTGGTTTCGTTTTCTCCAAATTTGACTGTTTCAAATACGTACATTTTAGATCCTTTTCCATCTCAGTTCACGTATCAGTTTGTTGAAAATTTGGTTGGAAGTCAAACTTATACTATTCAATTAAATAACATTGCAGATTGTTGGATGAATGCTACTTCGCTTTCTGGAACTTTCGCCTTAGCTGAAAACCCTTCAAAAGGAGATGTTGTGATAAATGAAATTTTATTTGATCCTTATACAGGAGGGTATGATTGGATTGAAGTATATAATACATCTTCGAAACTAATTGATTTAAAAGATTGGCAAATAGCAAACTTTGACAATGACACAATCGCGAATAACAAAATAATTGAAAGCCATTTTTTCCTTCAACCGAATCAATATGCGGTTATTGGAAAAGATTCGTCGTTTGTAAAACAAAATTATCCAGCAGCAATAACAGGAACGTTTGTACATTCAGATTTACCAAGCTTAAATGTTGATTCAAGTACTGTTTTTCTTATTTGGAATTTTCAAATAATGGATAGAGTGTCTTATTCGAGCGATTGGCATTTTCAGCTCTTGGATGTTACAGATGGCGTTACATTAGAAAGGATGGATCCAGCGGGTATAAGTAACGATCAAAATAATTGGCATTCGGCTGCAGAGGCAATAGGTTTCGCTACGCCAGGAGCAAAAAACTCCCAATATTATCCAGCTCTTACAAATGGCGATTTTTCGTTTACGAGTGCAACAGTTTCTCCAGATAATGATGGTTTTGAAGATGTTTTACAAGTAAATTATGAAATGTCAGAACCGAGTTTGTTAGGCACTTTTACTATTTATGATGACCGAGGAAGAAAAATCAGAGAATTATTTAAAAGTGAATTACTGGCAACAAAAGGAACATTTACGTGGGACGGAGTTAGTGATTTAGAAACGAAAACAAGTATTGGAACGTACATCGCTGTATTCGAGGCATTCTCATTGGACGGATCATTGATTTTTACAAATAGAAAAGCTTTTGTGGTTGCTGGGAAGCTATAATATAGTAACTTAGTGAAAACATTTATTTGAAACCGCATGAAAACCAAACATCTTATTTTATTATTCGCTCTATTTTTTTTATCAAATGTTCAATCCCAAGTTAACCCAAATGCAATTGGTGTGCGTGGTGGTGGATTTTTAGGAAGCTATGGCGGAGAAATCTCCTATCAACATGGATTTGGAGAATCAAATCGCCTAGAATTAGATTTAGGATGGAGAAGCCATCACTACAACAATGGAAAAGGAAATGATAATCTTTGGTATTACAATCAATTTTCAGTAACTGGAATTTATCACTGGGTATTCAATATTACTGAAGGCTTAAATTGGTATATTGGACCAGGTGCTCAAGTAGGATTTTATGATGATTACTATGATAACAATTCTGGAGTTTCTATAGCACTTGGAGGTCAAATTGGCTTAGAATATGATTTTAATGTACACGATGTGCCATTGCTTTTAAGTTTAGATGCATGCCCAATGTTTGATTTTATCGGATATTATTCTGGTTTTGGAGGCGGAGGAGCCTTTTCGTTAAGGTATACTTTTTAAGTTACTCATTTTATACTATTTTTTAAAGCACCTCTATGGGGTGCTTTTTCTTTTTATTGTAACTTTGGCATAAGTAAAAATTATGGTATTACCAGGTTCAAAAGGGTGGATTAAAAAGTACTTCGACATGGTCGATAAAGGCCAAATTGAACTAAATAATGAATTACCAAAAAACATTGACAGAGATTCATTTATTCATGCTGCACTTGGTAGAACAGGTATAATCTTTGGGTTTCCATCACGCCTGCATTATGCAAAAGATTTAGATGATTCAAAATGGACTTCTGAAGAAAAATTGAAATTGTTATTATTTGAATCTCATTTGTTTGTGTATAGAACCAAACTTGGAGAAAATGATTGTTTTAATCAAAAGGAATTTATTGAATCATTAGTTGAATTTTACGGTAAGTACAATGCTTCGTCAATCACCAAAATGTTTTCGTACTTTTTGAAAGAATCGGTTGAAGAAAAATTAGAGTCAATTCTAACAAAAAGAGTTGATATCAAAATGAATCTCTTAGATAATAAGTTTTGGGTTAATTATTTGAATAATGTTTTCATCTATTTAGACGTAATTCTGTTTAATGATTTTTTAGTAAATAAAAAATCGAGCACCTTATTTAATTATGATGAAATGGCAATGAATGCTTTAACAGCAATTGCCTTGGCCTCTTTTTCAGATGGTGAAATCGAACATCAAGAACGTTCTATGTTTAAGGTGTTTCTTGCATCGGCAAATTTATCTGATCTGCAGAGAGAAATAGTTGAAGCACGATTTGAAAAAGGAGGAGATTTTAATGATTTTACAGATCAAGCGCAAACAAACTGGTTGTTCAAACGATTCTTATTTGACCTTTCCGTATTCTTTATTTTTGCAAATCATCATGCTGCCGTTGAAGAGAAGGAACATTTGAAAAAACTGAGCGCGTTTCTAAAATTATCTGACAATGAATTGAATGAAAGTATCGCACTAACGGAGCAATTCATCATAAATAATCAAGATAAAATACCCTTTTTAAAAACATCTTCTTCAGTAGAAAAAGTGTACAGTAGTTTGACAAAGAGATGGGTTAAAATACTAGGAAGAAATAAAGATAAACTTGCGGTTGAGTTAAAACAAAGCAAAGAATTAGTTTCATTAATCAGGAAATCTACGGTGAGGGAATTAACCAAAGAAGAGAAAGAAACGGTCAAGACCCAATTTAAAGATATTGTAAAAACGATGCCGTCATTAGCGATTTTCTTGTTGCCTGGAGGAGCCTTCTTATTGCCACTAATTTTAAAAATTATTCCCGATTTAGTTCCGTCAGCATTCAGGGACAACGAGGTAGAAAAGTAGGGGCGAATTATTGCAAATTGCTGTTTTCCTGCGAAAGTAACTTAAGAATCAACTTACAATTTTTGGCGTTATTAAAATTTTGATTGATAAATTGAGAGCGCTCATTGAATTCTTCTTGAGTCAAAGCATCATTTTGTAAACCTATAAAGTCCAATTTAAATTCTTTCGCATCTTTTGCAATAATACAAAAAGGTTCCAATGCCGTTCCTTCTACCATGTTTTGGTTAACTAGAATTTTCCCAGAACTGTGCACGCACGATAATAGTTTTAATTTAATTCCTGATGGAACTGAGGTGTGCAATACATGAATTTGTGCTTCTTGAATGAGTTGAAAGAGTGATTTATCATCAGGACTTTCCACCAATTCTACGTCCTCTTTTATACAACGTATTTTCAATTTTGCACTTGGATTTTTCCCTGCAATGATTAACGGGAACGTTGGATCTAACACCTTTTTAAGTGCGTCAATTATCCAAATTGCAGCATTTTCGTTTTCAGAAACCGCTAAGTTACCATGAAATAAAGCATACCTTTTTACTTTTGTGAATGTGCCAGGAATGTCTGGAATGGATGCAGGTAAAACAAATACATTGGGATTTATGTCTTTTAATGCAGTAGCATCTGAATCTTTAATCGCTAAAACAAAAGTTGCTTTGGATAATATTTCTTGATAGCCTTTTAGTTTCCTTGCCTCTTGTTGAAAATAAAATTGCTTTAGTAAAGAGGCATTCTTTTTTAAGCCAAGATAATACTCATCTTCAAGATTATGCATGCGAACAAAAGTTGTCCTTTTTTGAATGTCAGGATTTTCCAATAACCAAGTGGTATGAATTCCTTCAAATAGAATTGGGGAATCATCCTTCAATAGATTCTCAAGTAATTTTTTGTTTTTTCTTGACTGAACGATAAAAGGTCGACTTGAAAATAAATTCAAAAACGACCGATTTCTTTTATAATAAAGTACTTTTCCAAACTGGTTTAATTCCTTTTGCTGGCCACGACCGTAATCAAATACGTGAAGAGTCAAATTCATTCCAAGATTATGCAATGCTTTGATGCGATAAAACATGTCAATTGCCCCACCATAATCTGCCGGAAATGGAACGTCTAAACAAATAATATGTAGGTTCTTATTTTCCAATTTTCGGATATATTTGTTCTAAAATTTGTGATTCACGCTCCCAATTTTCTATTAAACTTGCAGTTTTGCAATTGGCCTTCATCTCTGCTAAAAGAGAAGAATTATGTTGAAGTTCATTGATCTTTTCTGCTAAACTTTCAGCACTTAAATGTGCTATAATTAATCCTAATTTATGTTTATTTACAAGAGAAGAAACTTCTATTAAATCTGTACAAATAATCGGCGTTCCGGCATGAATGTAATCAAACACTTTGTTGGGTAACGAATAGTTATAATTCAAGTTTGTAGGCTTGTCTAATGTTAATCCAACATCAGCTAAATAGGTGAAATTCATCATTTCTGAATAAGGTCTTTTGCTAAAAAAGAGCACTTTTTCATTTAGGTCGTAATTGGTTACGATTTGCTTCAATTGAGGAATGACATCACCATCACCAACGATTAATAATACAGCATTTTCAAGGAGTTTCATGGCTTCAACAGCTTCTTCTGCTCCTCTATCAATATTAATTCCGGCACCTTGAATAATAATAACGAACTTATTTTCTGGAATCCCTAATTCTTTCTTTGTCATTAAAAATTTGGGCTCCCAAGTAGGAGAGATATTCCGCACTACAGCAACGTCAGTTTTATATTTATCTCGATACAATTGAGCTATAGATTCATTGACTGTATAAACTGTTTGTAATTTTGGAAAAATCCAGCCTTCAATTCCTTCCCATATTCTTTTGACTTTGGGACGGGAAGTTAATTCAGGAACCTCAGTAAAATATTCATGTGAATCATAAACTAACGTAGCATTCGGTTTAAATTTACTGGCAGCATAATTTGCCAAGAGTGTATCTAAATCATTTGAAACAAGAAGTGTAGCTCTATGAAAAAGCAAAAACATGAACAAACGAAAATTGTATTCAGCATAAAAAAGGGCGCCTTTTTCATAGATTAACTTCATGCGTTTTGTGCGATAGGATCTTGTTGGTAGACCATTGCTATTTTTCCGCATGCGGCCTACTAGCAAAACAGAATATCCTTGCTTTTCTAAAAAAATGCAAATTTTATCTACACGATTATCAGTATATAAATCATTCGTTACAGAAACAATCGCACGCTTTAATTTTGCCATCCCTCAAAGGTAAAAAAACTGGAGTTATTTACCAGAGTAATAAGATGGCCACAATAAAAATAACCCACAATAGAAGTATAATCGAATCGATGATTAAAAAGGTCTTCGCCACTTTCAATCTTTTCTCTCCGAAAGGGGTAATGTACCTTGAAGAATTTGCGATAATATAAAATATGAAACCTACCAGTAACGGTAAAATACCTAAATATGGGATTATAGTTAGAATACCGGTGATTGAAAGAAACATCGCAGCACTTGCTTTTTTTTCTGTTCGTATTGCTTGAGCAACAATTTCATCATCGTCACCAGCATCTTTAATGTGACGAGACGTTGATTTTTGCTCAATTTTTATATCTTGATATTTGTTTTCAGATAATAGAATTTCCTCGTTATCAATTAAATCACTTGTCGCTGCTTGAAAAAGGATTTCCTTTTTTTCAGTTCCTACTTCAAGATATTCTTCTTTTATTTTAGAAGGATCTTTCGAGTTAGATTTTTCTATAACGGCAACTTCCTTGGTAGCAACTTTAACATATCGCAAATGACCAACCTTTGTATGAAATGTGCCGCAAGAGGCTAATATACTAATCAAGAAAAAGAGTGAGAATTGTTTCATAATATTTTTTATCTAGTGCAATAACGTGAAAAATAAATGATTAGTTCATAAATAATAAAAAAACAGAAAAGTATTAATTACCAATAATCTCACTAAGTTGCTCAAATGCGTGTTTAATATGCTTTACCTCTGAAAAAATTATTTTTAACTTGTCATTCTGCTCACTGAATTTGCAATTTTTACCGTTTCGTTGAATGTGATTTAATATTTGAGAAAAAGTTTCGGTTTCGTAAAAATGCGATTGCGGATTAGAGATGAAATATCCAACCATTTTTCCTGATTTGATTACTAATCTCTCCATTCCCATATCTTGTGCTAACCAGCGCAATTTGAATGATAAAATCAATTCATTAACCTGTTTTGGCAATGGCCCAAATCGATCAATCAGCATTTCCCCAAATTTAGCAAGAGCAGCTTCATCTTTTAAATTATCCATTTCTTGATAAAGACTCAATCGCTCATTCACATTGTTGACATACGTATCAGGTATTCGGACTTCTAAATCAGTTTCGAGAATACAGTCCTTCACAAAATTGAGCATTGAATCTGATGTACGATCATCAAATAACTCTTTGAATTCAGCTTCTTTCAATTCCTCCATTGCTTCATTCAAAATCTTTTGATACATCTCAAACCCAATGTCTGATATAAATCCACTTTGTTCGCCTCCCAGCATATTTCCCGCACCACGAATGTCAAGATCCTTCATTGCAATGTTAAATCCAGCTCCTAAATCTGAGAATTGAACCAATGCCTCTAATCGCTTTCTAGAATCTGAAGTCATAATGCTAAAAGGTGGTGCAATCAGGTAACAGAATGCTTTTTTATTGCTTCTTCCGACACGTCCACGTAATTGATGTAAATCACTCAATCCAAAATTTTGCGCATCATTGATAATTATTGTATTGGCATTTGAAATGTCAATCCCCGACTCAATAATAGTTGTTGCAAGCAAAACATCATATTCTCCATTAATGAAGTCCATCATGATTTTTTCCAACTGTTTCCCTTCCATTTGTCCGTGTCCAATACCAACGCGCACTCCTGGACACAAACGCTGAATCATTCCAGAAATTTCTTTGATATTAGCCAATCTGTTATGCACAAAGAACACTTGTCCACCGCGACTCATTTCATATGCAATTGCATCACGTATTATTTCTTCGTTGAAATGAATAATTTCTGTTAAAACTGGCTGTCTATTCGGTGGTGGCGTATTAATGATACTCAAATCACGTGCGCCCATTAAAGAGAATTGTAATGTTCTTGGAATTGGTGTTGCAGTTAATGTTAAGGTATCAACGGTTGTTCTTAGGGTTTTTAATTTGTCTTTAACAGAAACACCAAATTTCTGTTCTTCATCGATTATCATTAATCCAAGATCCTTGAATTTAACGCGTTCAGCAACAATAGCATGGGTTCCAATTAAAATATCAATTTCTCCCGAACTTAATTTTTTCAACGTTTCTGTTACATCTTTCGCTGATTTAAAGCGATTTATAAAACTCACATTACATGGAAAATCTTTGAATCGTTCTTTGAAACTGCGATAATGTTGCATTGAAAGAATTGTTGTTGGCACCAGAATTGCAACTTGTTTACTATCTGCAACGGCTTTAAAAGCTGCACGAATTGCCACTTCTGTTTTCCCAAATCCAACGTCACCACAAATCAAACGATCCATTGGTGTTGAGGATTCCATATCTTCCTTAATTGCTTGTGTAGCTTTTAATTGGTCTGGTGTATCTTCATACATGAAAGACGCTTCTAATTCATTTTGCAAATAGGTATCTTCACTAAAGGCAAAACCCGGTTGACTCTTTCTTTTTGCATATAATTGAATAAGATCAAAAGCCAATTCTTTAATCTTTTTCTTCGTTTTACTTTTTAATGTTGCCCAAGCTTGCGTTCCGAGTTTATTCATTTTAGGAACGGCACCATCTTTTCCAGTGAATTTTGAAATTCGATGTAGCGAGTGAATCCCAACATATAAAACATCACCGTCTTTGTAAACAAGTCGAATTGCTTCTTGTGGCTTGCCATTTACATCAATCGTTTCTAATCCAGAAAACTGTCCAACACCGTGATCAATATGTGTAACATAATCACCTTTTTGAAGGTTGTAAATTTCTTTTAAAGTCAGTGCTTGTTTAGCTTGCCGAAATCCTTCTTTTAATCTAAAACGGTGATATCGTTCAAACAATTGATGGTCTGTATAACAAACTAATTTTTGAGAAGGAGAAATAAATCCTTCGTGTAAAGCAATGTTAACTGGTTTGAAATCAACGCCACCACCAATATCTTCAAATATTTGGTATAAACGGTCAATTTGCTTAGGTTGATTGGAGAAAATTAGATTTGTGAAATGCAATTTAGTTCTATTCGCTAAATCTTCTCGTAACAAATCAAAATTCTTGTTGAAACTTGGTTGCGGAAGAAAATCAAACTGAAATTCTTTTTCTGCTTTATAATGATATTCAGGCCCCCATTCAATTATATTATAAGGATCTATTTCATTTTTAACATCTTGAGGATGCAAATAGAGTTCTCCTGGTAAAGTGCGCTTAACAACATCTGATAGCCCGTTATAAATAGTTAATGACTTTTCGTATTCTTTTTGTAAAACACTTGTAAGCACATCATAGGATGAAAGCCACAATGTTGCATTCTTACCTAAAAATTCAAAAAGACTTCCGTTTCCTTCCAAATTAAGTTGTCCTTGAACATTTGGAATTACATTGAAATGGTTGAAATTGGTAATGGATAATTGGGTTCCAGCATCGAATGTTCGAATGGATTCCACTTCATCCCCAAAAAATTCAATTCTAAACGGGTTATCGTTTGAATAAGAAAAAACATCGATGATACCGCCCCGAATTGAGAATTGACCGGGTTCGTAAACAAATTCAACTCGATCAAAATGGTATTCTAATAAAAGTTCATTGATAAAATCAATCGAGTAAGTTTTTCCTACCTCAACGCGCAAGGTGTTATCACTTAATTTTTTTTGTGTTGGAACTTTTTCAAATAATGCTTGCGGATAGGTTACAACCCAAACATTACTGCCATTATTTATTTTCTCAAGAACCTCTGCTCTTGAAACGACATTTGCATTATCTGTTTCTTCGAGTTGATAAGGCACGCGATAAGACGCAGGGTAAAATAAAATGCGTTTATCATCAGGAAAAATTCCTTCTAAATCATTGAGGAAATACGCTGCTTCTTCTTTATCATTCAAGATGAATAATTGGTGTCCGGGAATTTGATTCGCTAAAGCCGATGCGCACAAGCTTTTTGAAGAACCGACAAGTCCTTTCCAATGTATTCTTGTTCCGGCAAATTGTAACTGATTGGCAGTTTCATCAATTTGAGGAATTTTAGAAAAAATCGCTCGTAATGATTTTTGTTCCATTTATTTTTGAAGCAGACTTATTGCTTTTTCAACCATATTTTTTGATCCCACAAAGAATGGAACGCGCTGATGAAGTTGAGTTGGTTCAATATTTAATATTCTTTCTCGTCCCGTTGTTGCCAAGCCGCCTGCTTGTTCCGCAATCAGTGCTAATGGATTACATTCATAAAGCAAACGTAATTTTCCTTCTGGTGAAGAATCTGTTGCTGGATATATATAAATTCCACCTTTGATCAAATTTCTATGAAAATCGGCAACTAACGAACCAATATATCTTCCTGAATAAGGAGCGCCTTTATCATTTTCTGAACTTTGGCAATAAGCGATATATTCTTGAATTCCTTTTTCACAAATTGCAATATTTCCTTCATTCATGGCATACAACCTTCCAGTTTCAGGCATTTGCATATTTGGATGAGAAAGGCAAAATTCGCCAATGGATGGATCTAATGTAAAACCATTTACTCCTCTACCAGTTGTATAAACAAGCATTGTTGAAGAGCCATATAAGACATAACCTGCTGCAATTTGTTCATTTCCAACCTGCAACATATCCTCTAGTGTTGCTAAAGTTCCGTTTTCCGAAATTCTATGATAGATGGAGAAAATTGAACCAATGGAAACATTCACATCAATATTAGAAGAACCATCTAAAGGATCAAAAAGAACGACATATTTTGCTTTTTTTGCATGTTCAGAAGTAAAGGCGATATAATCATCATTTTCTTCTGATGCGATACCACAAATTTCACCACCGTTTTCAAATGCTTTTATGAATTGTGTGTCTGCAACAACATCCAATTTTTGTTGTTCTTCACCTTGAATATTTGTTTCTCCCTGTGAACCTAAAATATGGTCGACTAATCCAGCTTTGCGAACATCACGACTCACAATTTTAGATGCAACAGCAATATCATTTAAAATCCGTGACAATTCACCTGATGCACCAGGAAAATCTGCTTGACGGTCCATGATAAACTCATTGAGGGTAGTAACTTTTGACATGATGCTTTGAATTTTTTGTAAATATCGGTAAAATGCTTGAATTGATTTGACTCATTGACCCTGAAATAGAAGATGAAACTGAATATTTTACAAGAAAGGCAATACAAAAACTAAATACCGCAAGAATTTACCTAAAACGATGAAAAACAAAACGGGAATAAAAGGTGCTTTAAAAAAGCCTAAAGCAACTGTCATCGGATCACCAATAAAAGGAACCCATGAGAAAAAAGCGACTAAATATCCTCGTTTTTGAATGCGTTTTTGAAAAGACATCAATTTTCCCTCTTGGATTCCGAATCGTTTAAACCAGAGTGCATTTCCAAACATGCCAAGACCATAATTCGTTAGGCCGCCTATGGAATTGCCAATTGTAGCAATCATTAAACATGAAATTGGATCGTATTGTTGACTCAACATGAGCAATAAGATTCCTTCAGAACTCATTGGTAAAATCGTTGCTGAAAGAAAACTTGCTGAGAACAAGCCAATAAATCCAATAGAAAATAGTTCCATAAAAAAAGGCCTCAGTCAATTGACTGAGGCCCTCAAAGATATTAATTCAAAAGGATTATTTCTTGATGAATTTTTTTGTAACTGTTGCTTCGTCAGTTGAAATTGTTACATAGTAAACTCCATTAGAGAAAGATGCAGCATTGAAAGACAAATTATGTCCTCCAGCTGCTTCAGTTCCATTGTTTAATGTGTAAACAACTTTTCCTGTGATATCAACTACTTCAACATTAACTGTTGATGCATTCGCAATAGAATAGTTAATTGTAGTTTCTCCAGATGTTGGATTTGGGAAAATATTTCCAATTGAAATTGAAGATGTATTTTCTTCAACACTTAAAGATGGATCAAAGTTCAATGAAACTAATGGAGCTGCATCCCAACCAGTAAAATAGTTAACCGCACTTGCTGCGCCAAACGGGCCATAACAAACAGTAGAAAAATCTGCATCTCCTTTTGGTGATCTTTTGATTGTCAATTTTTCAGTCGCAGTTTGAGAAGTTTTAACAATCGCAAAATATGTTTTTCCACCTTCCAAAGTTACATTAGAAGGCATTTTGATTGTTGTTGCAGTTGCAGTTACTACTGGTGAAGGCACCTGGTATGTAGCAGATTCGATCAATAAGTTAGCAACGTCTTGAACTGATCCTGTTGGCATTTCCCAAATTTCAACATTTACAAAAATACCTGCAGTAGTTCCTGCTCCAAAATTTACATCTACACCTTTTAACGTTTGATTGTTTTCTATTTGATAGACGTTACCTATTCCAATTAATCCTTCTGAAGAAAATGATAATACGCCAGCTCCAGATAAAGGATGATTATGACCATAAATAAAATTCGTTGTTGTGAAATTTTCAGATGCCGAATTATTTAAAGGAAGATCATCTGTAGGAACTGTTGCTGTGATAGTATAGTTTCCAATAGCTGAAGCCGTGAAACCTGTATCAAACCAAACTGTATCTGAAGCCCCAGGAGCTAAAGTGATAGTAGGAGTTGATGTTAAAGAAACAGAAGTAGCTCCCATTGAAATATCTACTGCAATTGATTTAGTTTGAGAAAGTCCACCCTCATTTGAAACGGCAATTCCAACATAAACTGGTTTTGTTTGTAAAGTTGGTGTAGAGTAGTAATCATATTCATTGATAATATCTCCAGAAAAAACTTGAGAAATCTTTATATCATCAGCATACGCTTCTATAATACGAACATCATCAACCATCCATCCATATGCTATCCATACGTTTGGACTTGTAGAAACAGGCACTATACTTGAAGTCCAGCTAAAACGAATCCACAATGAATTTGTTCCACCTGGTATAAATCCAGATAAGTTAATTGATTTTGTTGTTGGATTAGCGTACTCGTCTCCACCTGTTTGTGTTAGCATTTCGATAGCTGAATTATCACCAGCCAAAACCCAATTTGTATTATCTGTACTAATATAAACTTCTTGCTTCTCATAGAATTTAGCACCGTATTGTTGAAACTCTAAAATGTAATTATTTGGCCCGCCAGACAATGTATTAACGTCAATTGGGAGTGCCGTTGACATCGTATAAACCATATTAATTACTGGTGTTGTCGATGTACCATTATTTAATTCTCCAAAATTTCCACCAGAAGTTGAATTAATTACGGAATTGAAAAACCAAGATTGTTGAGTAGGATTAATATTCCAGCCAAAACCAGCACCTTGACCTGCATTGTCTATTGTCCAATCAGTTGGTGTTGAAAAGTCGTTAGACCAAACTAAATCCCCACCAGCTTTTAACTGATTGCTAGGTTTAGTTGTTTCTTCCGAAAGAATCGTTGTAAATTGTTTTTGGTTAAAATAGGATTGCTGATCTGCTTTCTGAGCGAAGGAAAAATTTCCGAGACATGCAACCGTTAAAACACTTAAGTATACTTTTTTCATATTTAATTTTTTTAAAGATTAAGCAAATATAAACCATTTTATTTATATTCTAATACACTGTTAAGTAATTAACTACTACCGATCCTTCAAAAAAGGCAACGTTTTTCGGATTTCAGCTAATTCTTTATGTTGTAGCGTTACAATTTGAAGCATTTCTTTGTCCTTTGTAAGTGAAATTTCAGTTCCTATTCCGTCAATAAACTTACTTTCACCCGAATAAATTAATCCTTTCCCATCTTCACCGACACGATTAGCCCCAATAACATAACATTGATTTTCAATTGCTCTAGCTGCTAGTAATGTTTTCCAATGCGAGATTCTTTTTTCTGGCCAATTGGCAACATACAGAATAACATCATAATTTGCTGATTGGTTGGAAGAAAAACTATTTCTCACAATTTCCGGGAATCTTAGGTCATAACAGATCTGTAATTGGAACTTCCAATTTTTATACGCAACAATGGTTTCTGTTTCACCCGCTTTAAAAAAATCACTTTCACCGGCTAAGCCAAAAAGTTTTCTTTTATCATAAAAAGTGATTGCTCCATCAGGCTGAATGAAAACCCCTCGGTTAAAATAGCTTCCATTTTCCTTTATTATCAATGAAGTGTAGATTGCTGCATTTTTGGATTTTGCCGTCGACTTTAACCAACCCAAACCCATAGAATCATTCATTGTTTCTGCTAACTGTTCAACATTCATTGAAAATCCGGTATGAAACATTTCAGGGAGAAGAATTAAATCTATCGCTGATATATTTTCCAGAAGTGCCTCATAATTGGATAAATTGGCAGTCTTGTTTTCCCAAATTTGATTGGCTTGTACAAGTGCTATTTTTAAATCTTGCATAATCTTTCTGCTGCTTGAGTTAATGTTTCACAATCTTTCGCAAAACAGAAACGAATAAGTTGTTGATCCTGTTGATTTGCATTGAAAACAGAAATCGGAATCGTTGCCACGCCAAATTCTGTAACAAGTCTTTTTGTAAATTCCACATCTGTTTCGTGTGAAATCTTTGCATACGAAGCAACTTGAAAATAAGACCCTTCTGATGGAAGAAAATCAAATCGGCTCGTCTTCATAAGATTTTGAAAGAAGTCTCTTTTGTCTTGATAAAATCTGCCTAATTGTGTCACATCAATTTTATCTAAATATTCTGAAAGCGCAACTTGAGCAACACTATTCACGCAAAAGACCAAATATTGATGCACTTTTTTAATCTCAATCATGAGGTTTTCTGGCGCAATAACATAGCCGATTTTCCATCCTGTGATGTGAAACGTCTTTCCAAAAGAAGAAACGATAACACTTCTATTTATTATTTTTTCTCTCGTATTTATAGAAATGTGTTTCTTCTCGAATGTGATATATTCATACACCTCGTCGGAAAGAAGTATCAAATTCGGAAATTTATCCATAATTGCTTCAAGAGCCACGAAATCAGCTTCATTAAAAACGCGTCCAGATGGATTGTGAGGATTATTTATTATTAAAATTTTGGTTTTTGAAGTGATTGAGTCGACTATTCTTTCCCAATTCGGCGTAAAATCATCATTTAATGGAACACGAATAGACTTTGCGCCGGTCAAAATTACTGGTGGCTCATAACAATCGTAACTTGGGTCGAGGATAACGACTTCCT
>JBIIWQ010000108.1:0-6936 GCA_044338805.1 Crocinitomicaceae bacterium | reverse complement strand
CTAACCATTTTTCGTTCTTCAAATCTTGCTGAGAATTTGATCTAGCTCTCCATAAATATGCTGGAGTATATGTTGGTGATATTGCAATAACTCGTGCGAAACTGCTATCAGCAAGAATATAATTTTTAGGACCAACATAATATGCTCTTCCCATATTAAAATGTTCTTCCGGTGTTAATTTTGACACACTCATTTTAAATGTATAAATCGCAATCACCTTATCATATTTCTTCATCTTCAAATACATACGACCAATGTCGCTAGCCAATTCTTTTGCTGCCTCAGGATCTAAACTTGAAGCTTTTTCTAATTCAATGATAGCCAATGAATCATTTCCAGCTTTAGAAAGAAGCAACCCTTTGTATTTATAATCCACTGGAAGTACTTTTTCTGCAGGTACAATTGCAAAGAAACGATCACTTGCAGCTAAACCTTTTTTTGCACTTTCTGGATCCGTAGAACAATCAGTATAGGCATATGTTAACATTCGTTCCATGTAAAAATTATTGAATCCATCATTTTTCAATGCTTCAATTTCTGGAATTACTTCACAAAATTGTTTTCCATTAAACATTGCTGTTACATATCTGTATCGCGATTCAATGCTATTATTTAGTGCTAAATATTTTTTCCAATTTTCAATTGCTTTTGTTGATTGTCCGAAATACATGTTTAATTCAGCATTCAAACGATATGCTGGAGCGTACATTGGGTCAATTGTTTGTGCTTCTTTGTATTTTTCATTCGCTAGCTCATAATTTTGAGCTCTTTGATATAAGATTGCTGTGCGCACAATTCCACGAGGTGATTTTGGATTGATTTCCAATACTTTGTTATAGCTTTTAATTGATGGCCCGCCAATAGCAGGAGTTTTTTCTAACAAAGCATCACCCATTAACAAATGAGCATCTTCGTTTCGTGCGTCCAATTTAATTGCTGATTCCAACAGTAGAATTGCCTCATCCAAACTTTTTGTTGGAGCAACAATATATGTTTCAGCAATAGCGCGCATAATTTCAGGATTCTTGTTTTTTGTCATTGCTAAGGCCTTAGTGAATTGTGCCTTTCCTCCTACTTGATCACCTTTCATCCAAAGTGCCTTCCCTTGTCCAACATACGATAATGCTGTTATAGGATCAACTACTGCAGCTTTATTCCACATCATAATTGCAGAATCCAATTCACCACTTTCATAAAAATTTTCGCCGTAATAGAAATAATTACAACCATTTGCAGGTTCTAATGCAATTAATGATTTGAATTCTGACGCAGCTTTTGAAAACTCTTCATTTTCTGTTTTTTTAACTGCATCTTTCAATGTTTGTCCAAAAGATACGTTACTCATTAATAACGTAATTGCGATAATTTTAAAAGTATTCATACTCTTTGTTTTATTTTCTTTTTTCGTGTAATAGCAATTGTCTTGCCAAAAGTATCGTTTCATCTTTAATAATCTGATATGAAAATCAAAATATTATTCTTCAGTTGACATTTGAATTAAACGTACCGGTGAAGTAGCTGGAACAAGACCACATTTTTGAATCAATAATTGCCCGCTATCTCCTATCATAAATAGCACCAAACCAGTGTTTAAGCCTGATTTTTTAGCTTTATTAATCATCCATACTTCTCTTGTAAGCGCATATTCCTTTGTGTAAATAAATCCTTGATAAGGTTTAAAGTACTCATCATTTTTTGTTTTTGCTACCGCTACAACCTTGATTCCATTCAAAAAATCCAACACATCAAAATCATCTCTATCACTTACCCAATTAACTCCAATTACGCCTAAAGCGCTTTTGTGTGTTTTAACATAATTAATCACCTCCTCATTCGATTTTACAGCAAAAACATTTATTGGAAGATTGCCAATGGCACATAATTCTTTTAGATAATGAAAATTAGCAGAATTCTCTTGATCAAAAACAACATTAATTTTAGTTTTTAATCCTGACCAGATTGTGTCTTTTCCTGTGATAATTCTTTTCAATTGATCAACCGTCATTAACGTATCCGGATTTTCAGGATTCACAATTAAAGCGATAGCATCACCTGCAATTTTGTCACTTCTAACTTCAACTTGGTTTTTCTTTAGTTGCGCCTTCTCTTCTTTGGTAAAATCTCGTGAAATACAAATCGTTTTTGTTTTATTATTGAAAAACATGTCTATAACATTACTTTCAGAATTATATTTCGCAGTGATTTCAGCTTTTGCGTTCAGACTTTCAAAAGTATCAATACTTGTTTCAAACAAAGGTTTGAACGATTCTTCAACATAAATAACAGTTTTACCAGCACTATGTGTATCAGAACTTGTTGGTTCAGAGCAAGAAGAAAGACTAATTACAGTCAATAGGACACTAGCAAAATAAAAATTACTTTTCATGATAATAGAATTATTGTTTTTTTTTGTTCAATAAATAAAGGCGGTAACAACGATAAAATCCATAAGCGAATAAAACGAAAATAAATGCTGTTCTCTTATTGCCTGACAAATCTTCTAACATTAAATCAGTAAACATCAAAAAGAAGGCCATTACGAAACTTATAAGAATTATAAATCCAGTTAATACCGTAGTTACTATATTCAATCCCATATTTAAAAGTATAAAAAAAATCCCCGAAAGATTAAAATCAATCGGGGATTAGTGAAATTAATAATTTTATTCTAGCGTAAAATTAATTGGCATTTGGAACCAAGAAGAAACGCTTTTTCCGTTAATCTTACCAGCTTTCCAGTTTGGCATTGATTTCACAACTTTCATAGCTGCTTTATCACATTCTGGGCAACCAGGAATTCCTCGTACAACTTGCACGCTGCTAATTGAGCCATCACTTGCAACAGCAAATTTTAAATAACATTTACCTTGGATATTTGCCTCTTTCGCAACTTCAGGATAAACAATATGTTTTTGAATATAAGCCATCATTGCTGGAAAACCACCCGCAAATTCTGCTTCTTCATCTACAAATGTATAGGTTTCAGGAGCCTTTTCTTCAGTTACTACTTCACCAACTACAGGTGGCGACCAGTTCTCTTCTTCCACATCATTCGTAACATTACTTACTTTAACGTCTGGATCAACAATAACTACCTCTTCATCAACTTCGATATCCACAACAACTGGAGCAATAAAGGCAACAGTTTTTTCCATTGGCGGTGGTAATTCTTCCTTTGGTGGTGGCGGAACATCCTCCTCTGGCGGAGCAGGAACCACAAACTGTGATGTGTCAACAGGTGGTGGTGGAATTACTGCTTCTGGAATACTTTTATAAATCATATAAGATCCATATGCAATTGCAATAGTCATGAATAATCCAAACATGATCCACATCAAGTTTTTATCGTAATCTTTTCGCAATGCATACGCACCATATTCTTGATTACGATTTTCAAAAACTAAACTGTTTCTTGAAACAGAAGTTACTTGTTGCCATTTTCCCGCTGCGAAATAATCATACAACGTAACGAGTGCAACAATTGCGATAATACTGATAACTACTAGCATGTTACTTAATTTTAGATTTCAACAACTCCAATTCGCTTGCCAAAATATCAACAGGTGCAATTACACCTATTTCAGCTATTTTTAGTTCGTCAACCAAATCAATAAAATTCTTAGTTGTAGCTTTATCATCGGTTTTTATTAAGACTTTTAAAGCTTCCCTTTCCTTTTTCAAATCAATCAACTTTCTTAGATAAGTACTGTCTTGAATCTGTTTGTTTTCCAGCTGCTTATCTAATCCTTCTTTCCCAATTAGTACCGACTTATTTAAATCTGCTAATAATTTTCTTACGCCATTTGGTCCGAAGTTCGTTTCTTCTAAAACTGTTGCTGGTTTATCTCCTGTTGGAACAGAGTAATATTGACCAGTGTAATAGAAAAGTTTATTTTCCGTAATCAAAAACGTAATTGCATTATTAATCTTTGGTGGTTTTGTTAAATCCAATGGATCTGGTTTAGCAGGATACACCATGCTCATTACTTTCGGTTTGCTAAAAGTTGCCGTAAGGACAAAAAACGTAAGCAATAAGAATGCCAAATCCACCATTGGTGTCATATCTACTCTTGTGGAACTTTTTTTCGCTCTTTTTTTACCTTTTTCGTGACCGCCTCCGCCGCCACCTTCGCCCATATCTGCCATAGTTCAATTTTTTATAATGGAGCCATTTCCATTGAGGTAACAAAATTCAAGTTGTTCAATTCCAGATCTCTGAATACATTAATTACATTCTGTGCGTGAACATAAACTGCCTTGCCATCTACACGTAAAATGAATTTTGGTTTAAAGTCATTCATTACTGGTTCTTCTCCACTTAATTTTGCCTCTTCATAATTTGTCTTTCCAGTATTTAAAGCTGCAATATTTCCATAAAAAATCCAATCCTTTAATTGATTGTTCAGAGAATCTAATGGAATACCTTTTGTCATAAAGGCTTTGCGCGCTCCACTTTCCATATCAATGTATTGAGGTAATTCTTGCATTGTACAACCAAAAGTTGACATAAAACTAAATTTCTTGAATTGCTCTTCATTAAATTTAATTTTATATTTAGTCCCCATATTTGCTAACAACTCTTTTCTCGCTTCAGCGTCTGAAATATCAAAAAACACACGTCCACCTTTATCAATTGTTATCATAATAACATTTTTAGGAATAATGTGATCACTTATACTTGTAGGGTAATCTACCTCTACAGGTTCAGGCGATTTTAACGTCGATGATAGCATAAAGAAAGTAACAAGCAAGAAAGCCAAGTCAACCATTGGAGTCATGTCTATCGACGGTGAACTTTTAGGTATTTTAATTTTGGGCATTTCGCTTAATTATTTAATTAATTAATTATTTGTTTGATGCTGTAAAATCTTGAACGATTGTAAAACTAGCCTCATCAATACTATATGTCATAGAATCAATTTTTGTTGAGAAGAAGTTATACATGATAATCGCGATTGCAGAACCTGTAATACCTAAAGCAGTATTTATCAATGCTTCTGAAATACCAGCTGATAATTGAGCTGTATCCGGTGCACCTTGACTCATTGCAGAGAACGACTTAATCATACCAAGTACTGTTCCAATCAAACCAATTAACGTAGCAATAGATGCACATGTTGATAAAACAACTAAGTTCTTAGAAAGCATTGGCAATTCTAATGAAGTTGCTTCTTCTAATTCTTTTTTCAAAGATTCTACTTTTTGTTCTTTATCCATTGAAGTATCTGCTGCAACATGGTTGTATTTTTCCAAACCTGCACGAACAACGTTTGCTAGAGAACCTCTTTGAGCATCACACTCTTCGATTGCAGCAGAAATTTCTTTCGCTTCTAACAATCCTTTAACTTTCGCAACGAAATTAACAACACTTCCTTTTCCTGCCGCTCTAGACAATGTAATAAAACGCTCAATTGAAAAAACAATTATTATAATAAGTATTGCTACTAACATTGGTACAATGAAACCACCTTTATGTATTAATCCAAAATAGTGTTGTACACCTTCTGCTACAACTTCATTTTCCTGAAGTCCATCAACAAAATTTGCTTTATCTCCGAAGATAAACATGTAAATTAAAACACCTATTACTAGTGAAATTACAATTGCAATTGATGCCATTAAAGATGAAAAACCACCTGCTGTCTTTTGATTTTTGCTCATAATTTTAAATTTTTATTATTCTTTAGATTTCGATTTAAGCGCCAAACATAACAAAAAACTTTCAAATGAAAAAGATAAACTTGTTACGTTTTTATTAACATGTAACTGATTCATTTTATTATGTCAACTTCACCGATTTAACGGTAAAGTTGACAGTGTTTTATTTGCTGTGACGCATTCGTTATTATAAACGTCTTAAGTTATTGTAAATCAATATTTATAGGTAGATTGAAATATGAACTAACAGCTTTGCCTTTTATTTTACCTGGTTTCCAATTCGGCATCATTTTCAATACTCGAATTGCTTCTTTATCACATTCTGGACAATTAGGTATACCTCTTTGTACCTTTATAGAGCCGATACTTCCATCTTCTCCTACCACAAATTTCAAGAAAACCTTTCCTGATGCATTGATGTCATGTGCAATAGCAGGAACTGTGAATTTATCTTGAATAAATTTCATCATTGCAGGGAAACCTCCAGGGTATTCAGCTTCAACATCTACCCAATCTGCTGGACCTTTAGGCTTTTCAATGTCAGTTGTATCTTTTTTATTGCCAATAATTGGAATAAAAGTTCCTTTCCCTTTTTGCTCCGCTTCAAGCGCTGCGGCCTTTGCTTTTTCTAATTCATCTTGAATTCGAAGTTTTTCTTTTATCTCTTCATCTGTTGCTTCAGGGATTTTGAATTCCAATGTTGCTTCATGAGATTCTTCAATAACTTTTTCAACCTTAACTTCTTTTACGGGCTCCTCTTTTGTTAATATTTCAACTTTTGGATCGATATCAACTCCTACAGGCGGTTTGAAAGCAATAGGTTTCGGGTCATTTTTAAATCCTAAATAGCCTGCGAAAATTAATCCTGTACTAAAAACGAACGAAATCATAATAATCATCAAGGTTTTGTCATAATCTCTTCGGATTACAAATGCACCATAATCTTTGTTACGTTTCTCAAACACAGCATCATTTCTAACGGATGATGTAACTTGTTGCCAGCTTCTTGATCCAAAATAATCGTAAAATGAAACAACTGCAACCAATGCGATAATACTTAAAATAACAATCATAAGAGTAAGTTTAATAAATTAATACTAGTTCAATTATGTATTTCAATATGTCAAACATCTAGCTAAACTGTTGGACAAATTGAAGTACACCTTTTCTATTTATTGGTTCATTCAAACCTATTAAAAGATTGAATAGATTAATAAGAAATTTCACCATATGTATATATCATTGATTGAAGTAGGTGAAAACTAATTTATTCTGCTT
>JBIIWQ010000107.1:0-6954 GCA_044338805.1 Crocinitomicaceae bacterium | reverse complement strand
CTTCATAATCCAAATTTTTAACTTTTTGAGGATTATTCCTAATCTTGTGTTAGGGTAATCCTTTTTTATTAAAAACTTGCATTAGCAATTGAATCTAGTATAAATAAATAAATTTCAGGCTTTCCTTCTTTTCTTACTAAGAGCATTTTTAAACAATAAATGATACTAAATATTCATTTACATCAATTTTTTTTTGTCATACTAAAAGAAATTCCTAAATTGGGAAAAAATTACCAAAAATGGGAAAAACCAAAATATTTATAGTTGAAGATGATACATTTTATTCCAAAATGATTAATCATAAACTTTCAATGGATCCAGAATTCGAAATTTCTATTTTTCATGATGGAGAATCCTTTTTAAATAGATTACATGAAAGACCCACAATTATAACCTTAGATCATTCATTACCTGATATTTCTGGCTTAGAGTTATTAAAAAAAATAAAACAAGAATTTTCAGATATTCCTGTCATCGTTTTATCTTCTCAAGAATTAATTGTGACTGCTTTAGAAATGCTCCAATTCGGTGCTTATGATTACATAATCAAAGATTCGGCAGCAATGGATAAACTTTGGCATATTGTTCATCAAGCAAACGAAAAACAAAATTTATTTAAAGAAATTGAAATACTTAGCTCTGGTATAGCAAATCAATATAATTTCCAAAAATATTTGAAAGGGTCAAGTGATCCTATGAAAAAGGTTCATCACCTATTGGAAAAAACAACAAAAACAAATATCACCGTAACGATAACAGGAGAAACAGGAACGGGAAAAGAATTGGCGGCTAAATCCGTGCATTATAATTCTGATAGAATCAAAAAACCTTTTGTAGCTATAAATGTTGCTGCGATACCAAAAGAATTAATTGAAAGTGAATTGTTTGGCTACGAAAAAGGAGCTTTTACAGGTGCTGACACTATGAAATTCGGGAAATTCGAAGAGGCTAATAATGGGACTTTATTCCTTGATGAAATAGGTGAAATGGATTTAAACATGCAAGCCAAATTACTTCGAGTACTTCAAGAAAAAGAAATAAGTAGACTTGGCTCAAATAAAATAATTCCCTTGAACATCAGAATTATTGTTGCCACTCACAGAAATCTAGGTGATGAAGTGAAAAATGGAAGATTTAGAGAGGATTTATATTATAGACTTTTAGGTATTAACATTGAACTTCCCCCTTTAAGAGAACGAGGAAATGATATCATCCTTTTGGCAAAGTATTTTGTAGATGAGTTTTGTAAGGATAATAATATTCAAAAGAAAGAATTTTCTTCTGATGCTGTTAGTAAATTAATGACTTATCGCTATCCTGGAAATGTCAGGGAATTAAAAGCAATTTCAGAAATTTCTGTTGTTATGAGTGATGGCGATCAGATATTAGAAAATGATATTGAATTCAACAAAAAAAACGATATCGAAGATTTTTTAGAGGATGATTTAACCTTGGACCAATACAATGGTCGAATTATCAAATGGTTTTTAAATAAATATAACAATAACGTTATTCAGGTTGCTGAAAAACTAGAAATTGGAAAATCCACAATATATAGAATGATTAAAGAAGGTAAAATCTAAGGATATGTATGGATTAGTGAACCAAGCATTACAGGGATTAATTTCGGAACAATATGGTGTTGAAAATTGGAATATTGTTAAAAAAAAGGCAGGGATTGAAATTGATTATTTTGTCAGTAATGAACCATATGAAGACAGTATCACATTTGATTTAGTTGCAACTGCATCAGAAACATTAAATGTTCCAGCCTCACAAATATTGCATTCATTTGGTGGATATTGGATTCTAAAGACTGGTAGAGAAAAATATGGGGATTTAATGAAAGCTGGAGGCTCTACTTTTTTAGAATTCATGATGAACCTTCCAAATTTTCACAGTAGAATAATGCTCATCTACCCTAAATTAAGTCCTCCTGAATTTATGATTGATAAAAGATCGGAATCTGAATTAATTATGCACTACTATTCTAGTAGAGATGGGCTTTCAGATTTTGTTGTTGGTTTGATTGAAGGTATCGCAGAGATGTTTGAGACAAAAATAATAATGACGCTTCTTTCAACTGAAAAAACTGATAATTGGCATGATACATTCTCTATCAATATATTAAATCACTAAGCATTGAAATCTGAAAACATTCAATTAACTAAAACGAATTTCGGAAATCTTTTCCCTTTCTTTATTGTTTTCGATAGTTCATTAAAAATTAAAGAAATTGGTGCGTCAATGCATAAATTACTTGGTGATTTTACCGGTAAAAATTTCAATGATCTCTTCAAATTTCTACGGCCAACATTAAGTGTCAAGATGAGTTTCGAGTCAATGAAAGAACATCTTAACACAATAATCATCGTTGAGTCTATTGAACACCCATTAAAAACTAGTTTTAGAGGTCAATTCATATTTGAAGAATGCACAAATGAAATCCTGTTTATCAATTCTCCGTGGATTAAACAAATCGCAGAATTAAGCTACCAAGATTTATTAATTTCTGATTTCGCTATTCATGACACAATTATTGACAATCTGCAATTGTTGCAGTCAAAACAACTCGTAAATGATGACTTAAAGGAAGTGAGCGACCAATTCATAGAGTTGGCTAAGTTTCCGAATCAAGATCCTCAACCAATTATGCGTTTAAACTTTGATGGTAAGCTAATTTATTCAAATGCATCTGCTGACTTGTTGATTCGACATGAAAAAACAGAGATTGTAAAGCTTATTTTTGAACAATTTAAACATAAATTAACAACTAAAATTAAAGAACAATTATACATAAATTCACGCTATTTTGATTGTACCCTAATTCCATATCAAGACAAAAACTACATCAATGTATACTTAAATGAAGTAACAGAAACAGTTGAATACCAAAAAGAACTTACAAATACTACAACTAGACTTTATACGCTTCTTGAATCATTAGAAGCGGCCGTTTTGGCTGAAGATTTCAATAATAAAATTATTTTTGCCAACCAAATTTTTTGTAACTTATTCGAAATCCCAATACCCTCAAGTTCCATGACTGGAATGGATTGTTCCAAAGCAGCTGAACAGTCGAAAAATTTATTTTTAAACGAAGAACAATTTGTTCAACGAATTGAGGAAATCAATGAGAAACAAGAAAAAGTATTTGGTGATATTTTATATATGAAAAATGGTAAAATATTGGAACGCGATTTCATTCCAATATTTGAAAATGGCTTTTACGCAGGTAATATCTGGAAATATCAAGATATTACCGAAATTACTGTAAGCAAGAATAAAGCAAAACTTATTGAAGACAAATACAGTAAAATAATTGAAAGTCTCAAACTTGGTTTACTTGAAGTTGATCTAAATGAAAACATCACAAAAGTTTATCCTGCATTCTGCAATTTAACTGGATATACTGCTGAAGAAATAATCGGAAAAAATGCCTTTCAATTATTTGGTGTTCAAGAAGAAAAACAAGACTATTACGCACGAAATGAATTAAGAAAAAAAGGAAGTGCAAGTATGTATGAAACACAAATTCGTGTTAAAAATGATGAAATAAAATGGATAATTATCAGCGGAGCACCAATCTTTAATAGCCAAAATGAAGTAGTTGGTTCGATTGGCATTCATGTCGACATAACAGAAAGAAAAAAACTAGAGCAAGACTTAATTTTAGCGAACGAACAAGCAAATGAAAGTATAAAATCAAAAGAATTGTTTATCGCTAATACAAGTCACGAAATTAGAACTCCTATGAATGTGATTATTGGGATGATCGATGTAATCAAAGAAACATCATTAACCAAGAATCAATTAAAATATTTGAATGCCATTTCAACTTCAGCAAATAATCTATTATTACTCATAAATGATGTCCTCGACCTTTCAAAAATTGAATCAGGGAATTTAATTCTAGAAACAAGAGATATCAACCTTTCTAATGTAATTAATAATATAGGAATAAGTTTTCATCAAGAAATAAAAGAAAAAGGCCTTAAATGGAAGTGTAAAATTGATCCACAGATTCAAAACAATTTATTGGGTGACAGCTCAAAATTGAATCAAATACTCATCAATCTAATAAGCAATGCTATAAAATTCACAACCAAAGGTTCTATTTCCTTAATCTGCAAACTTGTAGAAGACAACAAAGATTCTCAATTAATTGCCTTTGAAATCATAGATACAGGAATTGGAATAAGTCCGGAAAATTTTGACTTAATTTTCGAAATATTTAAACAAGAAGATGCTTCTGTATCAAGAAATTATGGTGGAACAGGATTAGGATTACCAATTTCGAAAAATATTGTTTCAAAAATGGGCGGGGACCTTAAAGTGAAAAGTGAAAAAGGTGTTGGTTCAAATTTCTGTTTTACAATTCCGTTTATAAAAAATTATCATACAAATATTAAAAAAGTAGAACCTAAAGTTAAAACAAAAGAAACTCTATTACATACAAGAATATTAGTTGCTGAGGACAATGTATTAAATCAAATGTTGATTAAAGCAATTTTGGATAAAGAAAAAGTCAAATTTGATTTTGCAGGTAATGGACAAGAAGTATTAAATTTGTTAGAAGTGAACGCTTACGACATAATATTAATGGATATACAAATGCCAATCATGGATGGTTTAACCGCAACAAAAATCATAAGAAATCAATTACATTTATCTATTCCAATTTTAGCATTAACTGCTAATACATCTATAAATGACGAAAAAGAATATCGAAAAAGTGGAATGAACGACCAATTATCAAAACCATTTAAACGGGAAGAATTACTGCATAAAATTTCACTGTTAATTTCCATAAAATAATCAAATAAATTCAATACTCAAATCTTTTTTTATGCAAAAATATTCATTGAAAAATATCGAAAAAATTTCTGAAGGAGATCACGATTTTGTTTTATCCATAATTGAAACTTTTAAAACAACTACGCCAGATTATATAAATCAAATTTCAATTGGAATTGAGGAATTGGATACAAAGAAAATAAAATATGCCGCTCATCAATTAAAGCCCGCTTTTGATATTTTTGAAATGCAAATTCCAGCTGAAAAAATTCGTTTAATTGAACTAGAATGCGAAACAAAATCGCCCAATATGGAAACCATTATTCAAAATTTTAAAATTGTAGAAGACGAAATAAATGAAATCTTACTCACTATGTAATTCCCAATTTGAGATTTTAGACTCAAAATGAGATTTTTATATAATTCTCATCAAAATCAGTTGTCTCAATATTAATACTTTACACATTTAATGTGTCTGAAAATTATTTTGGATTGATTTATGAAAGTATTTGAGTATGCGTTTAATAAATCCAAAAATATACGTGATTGACGATGATCAACTTTACATGCAAATGTTGACAAAATCTTTGACTAATAACTCCTATAGTAGAGTTATTGGATTTAACTCTGTAACTGAAAGTTTTAGTAAAATTGATGCTCCAGATATTATTTTTCTTGATTATCACTTAAGGGACTTAAACGGCTTAAGTTCAGCAAAAATATTAAAACAAACTTGGAAAAAAACAAAAATCGTTTTGATAAGCAACGAATTTTCATTAAATAAAATTAGAAATCCAAAGAAATACGGAATAGATCTTTTATGCGCAAAATCTTCTGATTTCGATCAATTCATGGCTCAAATTAAACAATTACAATTCAAACACATAGTTTCTATTTTTTTAAAAAGCACGCTTATATCTTTAAGCCTTATTACTTTATACTTTTTAGCCACGTTAGAAAAATAAATAATATATTCAAAAAATCATGTTACTTACTTTTACTATTCTATTCTCCATTGCCCAATTATCATATACTATTTTTAAAGGTGAAAAAAGTCGAAGGAAAAACTCTAGTTTGAACAGTGATCTTTCTGAATAAATTTTTCTTTTAATTCAAATCGATTTCTTCTTTTTTCGATTTATCAGCCTCTTCTTTCCAACTTTTTAATGTATTCTTAATCTTAGAATCCTTTTTTGGTTTTTTGGCATCGATTGATTCTTCCGTTTTTGCCGGACCAAACTCCAATTGAATCGTTTCTTTTGGTCCTTCCTTTTGAATAAACGTTTTTACAGTTGAATCATTTTTAAATAAGCCGAATTCAGATTTGAGCATTGACTTCACATTTTCCTTTTCAGCTTCACGATTTTCTTTAGCTTGTTCTTTTTTAGCTGTTTTGTCCCAAACAATTGTTGGATTGTCAATATCCCCAAACATGCGCATATAAACTTTTATCCCCGTACCATCATCCTCTTCAACTCCAAATTCACTTTGCAATTCTTTTTCTTTTAGATCCCTAAAGCGGAATGCAAAACGATAATCAATCGCATTATCGAATGTATGAGTCCCAGAAGTTTCGATGTCCAAAGCATTAGTGTGAATAAACATTGCAGGAATAATCAATTTCCCGTTTTCAATAATGAACGTGTTTTCCAACGTTTCAAATTTCAAATCCAACAATTTCTTCTCAAGAAAAGCAATGTTATTTTTCCCTATTACCAATTTTGCACTTGAAGTTTTTAAACTTTCTGTTATAGATTTGAATGCATCAACATTTTTTAATTGGCCATCTGTGATTTTAAGGTAAACCTGTGATTTTATATTTTTCGAAATAACACCTCCCCTTAAATCGAAAGGAGCCTCAAAATACACTTTTGCCTGAGCCTTTCCGAAAATGTTATTCTCTCCTATAACTTCTTGACGAAAATTATTCCATTCTCTAAACAAGGATTTGAATTTTATATTGTCTGAACTTACAGTTGTTGTAATATGAAAAACTTCTTCAGATCGCTCCTCAATCGTTAAACTACCAATCATGTCAGCGTCTGCATTCCTTAATGTCAAATTTGGGAAATGTAGCTTTCGTTTACCCAAAATCATATTCCCAGACAACTTCTTGAAAATATGCTTATCATATTCAATTTGAGCAACATCCATAAA
>JBIIWQ010000106.1:0-6969 GCA_044338805.1 Crocinitomicaceae bacterium | reverse complement strand
GAAACCTGGTGAACGTATTTTATTAGATGATGGTAAACTAGCATTGGAAGTTGTAAGTACCTATGGTAAAAAAGAATTCATTGCGAAAGTTATTCACGGTGGAATTCTATCTTCTAAAAAAGGAGTTAACTTTCCAAACACAAGTATTTCAATGCCTTCTTTAACTGAAAAAGATTTAGAAGATTTAAATTTTGCATTGGAAAATAATGTTGATTGGATTGGGTTATCATTTGTCCGTTCTGCTAGAGATATTATCGAATTGAAACATATTATCCTTGACAAAAAAGGTAAAGCAAAGGTGATTGCCAAAATTGAGAAACCTGAAGCCATTGAAGATATTGATAATATCATTCAAGAAAGTGATGGTTTGATGGTTGCTCGTGGAGATCTTGGAGTTGAAATTCCTTATCAAAATGTGCCTATTATTCAAAAAATGTTGATCAACAAAAGCATCATTCATGCCAAACCAATTATTGTCGCAACACAAATGATGGAAAGCATGATTACAAATATTTCTCCAACTAGAGCAGAGGTAAATGACGTTGCCAATGCGGTTTTAGATGGTGCAGATGCAGTGATGCTTTCTGGAGAAACTTCAGTTGGAAAATTCCCAATAGAGGTTATCAAAACTATGGCGAACATTGTAATGGAAATGGAGAAATTTGATGGGATTTATAACAAAGAAGAAATTCCTGATAAGAAACAAGCACGTTTTATTTCTGACTCTATCTGCTTTAATGCATGTCGTTTATCTCAGCGAGTTGAAGCTGACGCTATCTTAACAATGTCGTTTTCTGGATATACTGCATACAAAATTGCTTCTCAACGTCCCAAAGCACCAATTTATGTTTTCACAAGTAATAAACAGATTTTGACGCAGTTGAATTTAATTTGGGGTGTAAGAGCATTTTATTACGATAAACAAATTAGTACTGATCACACAATTGCTGACATCAAATATTTATTGAAACATCAAGGATTATTGAAAACAGGCGATTTAGCCATCAACATTGCCTCTATTCCGTTGGAGGATTTAGGAAGTTCAAACATGTTGAAATTGAGTTATGTTGAATAAATGAGTATGAGGAAATTTTTTACATATGCACTTTCTATGCTATTTTTTTTCTCCGCTTGGAGTGAAGAAATTAAAACTGAAAAAAACGCTTTTGCATGCGCTGTAGATGTAGTGATTCTAGAAGGAAGTACTATTTCATTTTGTCAAGGTCAACCAACTTCAATAAATGCAAGTGCAGGATTTGCTGCTTATTCATGGACAGGTCCACAAACTGGAATGACATCCGCATTAATTCCAACTTCTTCTGGAGTTTATACTGTTACTGCTGTTGATGGAATTGGGTGTCTTTCGTCTGCATCTATTGCTGTTACTATCAATCCAAATCCAGCAGGCGTGATCATTTCTTCTGAAGGAACGCTTTTATGCCCAGGAAGTTCAGGAACAATTTTAAGCTTAACACAACCTTTTGCAACTTATTTATGGGGAAATGGTTCAAGCAATTCCACATTTCAAGCAACACAAGCAGGAACTTATTCTGTAATTTGCACAGATGGGAATGGTTGTTCTGGAAATTCATCAATTACAATTTCTCAACCAAACTTCACATTCAATCCTTCGGAAACAACGACGGTTTGCAATGGCTCAACTGCAACATTGGTTGCTGGTGGAGGAACCAGCTATTTATGGTCAACTGGAGAATTAGGCCCAACAATTGTCGTTTCTCCCGTGATAACAACAACCTATTCTGTTACCATTACTAGTGGACTTTGCTCGCAATCATTTAGTCAAATCATTACATCCGAAACACTTCCGGATTCTGAAATTGAAGATACCTTTTATATCGGAGTTGGTGATGAAGTTTTTATAAATGGGCCAAATGATTATACGACATACAATTGGACACCTGCAACAGATTTAACCCAATACAACTCTCAAGATGTAACATTTATAGGAAGTCAATCAACTCAATATACGGTCAATTCGAGTCACACCAATGGCTGCATGAGAAGTGATGATATTTTGGTAATTGTCGTTCAATTAACTATTCCAACGGGGTTTTCTCCAAATGGAGATTTGGTAAATGATACGTTCATAATTCCAGAATTAGAAACATACAAAGGACACATTACCATTTTTAACAGATGGGGTGATAAAGTTTTTGAAAATTCGTCTTACCAAAATGATTGGAATGGCACATGTCAAACGGAATTTTGTCTTGGCAAAGGACCCTTACCAGAAGGCACATATTTTTATTCTATTGAAGTGGAAAAAGTTCATTTTGATGGATTTGTAACATTAAAGTATTGAAGATGAAAGCAATTTTAATACTCCCATTTTTCCTGTTTAGTGGATTTATTTTTAGTCAAAACACGACCCGTTATTCACAGTTCAATTTTGCGAAATCATTATATAATCCAGCTGCTCTAGCATCCGATGCAAAGTTTACTGCTGATTTATTGTATCGAAATCAATGGGCTGGAGTTGATGGCGCGCCAAGCACTGTTGGATTCAATACTGCCTTTGAGGTGACCAATGAAATGGCTGTTGGAATTAATTTTTATACTGATTGTATTGGTTTAAATCAAACAACTTCATTTTCCGCTCAATATGCCTATCGTTTAGTTTTCGATACACGTAAATATTTAGCTTTTGGGATTGGAATTGGTGCAGATAATTTGTCGTATGGCTATGCCAATGCTACCACTGGAACAGCGAATGACCCTGCGTTTTCTCAGAGTTATTCAAAATTCAATTTGAATGGTTCTTTTGGGATGTATTACAGATCCAGTAATTTTTACATTGGAGCTAGTTTACCACAATTATTCCAAAACAAGGTTGGTTATGGAAAACAATTTTCCCCACCCTATTGGCATTATATGTTAGTTTCGGGATACTTTTTTGAAGTTTCAGACAACTTTGTGTTGAATCCAAATATCCAGCTGAAAGGAACTGCAAACGCTCCAATTCAAGGAGATTTATTGATTCGAGGAATTACAAATAGTTTAGGTTTTTCTATCGGTTATCGTTCTGAAAATTCGCTAATTGCTGGAATAGATTATACGATTTCAGGTCGCGTACGTATTGGTTATGCATTTAATCATGATGTTGGATCCTTGGCTCGAACAAAGGGTGCTTCTCACGAAGTTTATTTAGGACTTGGATTACCGTATTATTTCAACCGAGATTCTTTTGATAGTAGAAAATATGTTGGTAGAAAAGGAGGACATAAAACAGATTTTAGACGAAGCTATAAAAGATACAATAGAAGGAATTAAGCTATTTTTTTGAAAGAACTAATTGTACTTTTTGTTTAAAGAATTTTCTAATTGGAACGTCCACTTTGAACGTAAAAAATGTCGCCAAAACAAGTGTAATAGGTAACGCTATTAACAAACTAGAGATCCAAAAATTAATTTTTAAAACATCTGTGAAATAGGGAATTATTATCCCGTAACAGAGAGGCTGGTGAATTAAATATAACGGATACGAAATACTTCCTAAAAACCGCGTTGTTTTGGTCACAATTCCACTCAATAAACGCTTTGAAAACAGCAAAAATATTCCGGTAAAAAAAACCAACGCTATTGCATAGTAAATAATCGAAATGAAGTTAAATGCCCTGCCATATTCAAAAAGATAGAGTTGTAAGCAAATGCTTCCGATAATTAAGAAATAATAATAAAATGGCACTTGTTTTAGTTCAATCATTTTATAAAAAATAATCCCAATATAAAACATCGGAAAATGATAAATAAAAGGATAAAAACGCGTATAATCTGGTAAATTCAAATGCCGTATAGCAAAAATATAGCAAGCCGATACTACTCCAAAAACAAGTCCTATCCCAATTATTTTATTGAGTAATTTCAATCGGAAAAGCACATAAATACTTATATAAAAAAGCATTTCAATTATTAATGTCCAATAAGAACCATCAATATTAGGCACATTGAAGTAGTATTGAAACATAGATAAGTTTCCAAAATAATCCTTAAAAGGAATTTCAACATATGGAATTTCACCGTTCAACAAATTCAATCCAAAAAATAACAAAAAAGTAAATGTTGCTATGATCCAATAAATAGGATAGAGTCGGATGCATCGAAATAGAAAGAAGAGATTAGCATTTTTACTTTTTTCAATGCTCATAAGAATAACAAAACCACTGATCATAAAAAACAAATCAACACCGGTTATCCCTAGTTGAAAACCATATTTAGCTTCATCACGAAATAATGTGAGATGAAAAAAAAGGACGAACAACGCTGCAAATCCTCTTAATACATCTAATTCATCATACCTTTTGTCATTCATCAATTTTCAACTTAATCTAAAACAAAATATAAAATCACTTGTTTTAATCATGGTGGGTAAAGTTATTTTAAATAATTGAATTGAACGGTTGATAAAATGAAGCATCAATCCAAAAATTTCACACATTAATCATTAATTAATACATCCATCTAACGTATATTTGTCCCTCAAATAAAACTACAAAATATGAGCGTATTCTCAAAGCGTCACATTGGTCCTAACGAAGCTGAAAAAACTGCAATGTTAGCCAAAATCGGTTTTCAAACTGTTGCCGAATTAGTAGATAAAACAATCCCTTCACATATCCGTTTAAACCGTGAATTGCGCATAACAGATGCAATGAGCGAACAAGAATATCTGAATTATGTTACAAACATTGGTAATAAAAACCAAGTTTTTAAATCCTTCATTGGTTTAGGATACAATGAAACAATTGTTCCTTCTGTAATTTTAAGAAATGTATTAGAAAATCCAGGATGGTACACAGCTTATACGCCTTACCAAGCTGAGATTTCTCAAGGTCGTTTGGAAGCATTGTTGAATTTTCAAACAATGGTGCTAGAATTAACTGGGATGGAAATCGCAAATGCTTCTCTTTTAGATGAAGGCACTGCAGCTGCTGAGGCAATGATTATGTTTTGGAATTCTCGTTCAAGAAACGATGTAAAGGAAGGAAGAAATAAATTCTTTATCGCTGAAACTGCTTTTCTTCAAACAATTGATGTAGTTGAAGGTCGTGCAAAAAATTTGGGAATTGAATTAGTTATCGGAAATGCAGAAACGCATACTCTTGATACTACGTTCTTCGGTTCTTTAATTCAATATCCAGACGCAAACGGAACAATAACTGACATTAAATCATTCATCACAAAATCAAAAGACCTTGGAATTCAAGTTGCTGTAGCTGCTGATATTCTTTCATTAGTTCTTTTAAATTCACCGGGTTCGCTAGGTGCTGATTGTGTGTTTGGAACTTCTCAACGATTTGGTGTGCCAATGGGTTCTGGTGGACCTCATGCTGCTTATTTCGCAGTGAAAGAAGATTACAAAAGAAATATTCCAGGTCGTATCATTGGTGTTTCGAAAGATGCTGATGACAATATGGCTTTGAGAATGGCGCTTCAAACGCGTGAACAACATATTAAAAGAGACAAAGCAACGTCAAATATTTGTACAGCTCAAGCTTTATTAGCTGTTATGGCAAGTATGTATGCTGTTTATCACGGTCCAGTTGGAATGCGTGAAATCGCTTTAAACGTTCATTCATTAGCTGCAAAAACTGCAGATGGATTGAAGGAAATGGGAATCGCAATAGGTTCGGCTAATTACTTTGATACAATTTGGGTTAAAGGTTTAAATACAACTGCGATTCAAAAAGCAGCTGTTGCTCACAAAATGAATTTTAATTATGTGAATGCTTCAGAATTGACTATCAGTTTTGGTGAGCCACATACATTAGAAGATGTAAAAACAATTCTTTCGATTTTTGCTGAAGCAACTGGAAAATCTGCTGGAACAGTTAGCCAAGTTGCGAAACTTAATTTAGCTTCCAACCTTTTAAGAACAGACGCAGTTTTTTCTCATCCAACATTTAGCAGCCATCATTCTGAATCTAAAATGATGCGTTACTTAAAGCGTTTAGAGAACAAAGATCTTTCATTGGTTCACAGTATGATTGCATTGGGTTCTTGTACAATGAAATTAAATGCAGCATCTGAATTAATGCCAATCACCAATCCTCAGTTTGCAAACATGCATCCATTTGCTCCTTTAAATCAAGCAGCTGGATACCAAGAGATGTTCCGTGAATTGGAAAAAGATTTGTGTGAATGTACAGGATTTGCAGCAATGTCATTGCAACCAAATTCGGGAGCACAAGGTGAATACGCAGGATTAATGGTTATCAAAGCATACCATGAATCACGTGGAGATCACCAAAGAAAAGTGATGATTATTCCTTCATCTGCACACGGTACAAACCCTGCCTCTGCTGTTATGGCTGGATTTGAAGTTGTGGTTACTGGTTGTGATGAAAATGGAAATATTGATATTCCAGAAATGACGCGTGTTGCAATTGAACACAAAGACACATTAGCTGGTTTGATGGTAACGTATCCTTCAACTCACGGTGTGTTTGAAGAAGGTATTCGTGATATAACTTCTGTTATTCACGATAACGGTGGTCAAGTTTACATGGACGGAGCAAATATGAATGCACAAGTTGGGTTAACAAATCCAGGAAACATTGGTGCTGATGTTTGTCACTTGAACTTACACAAAACATTCGCTATTCCTCACGGTGGTGGTGGACCTGGAATGGGACCAATTGGCGTTGCGGCACATTTAGCGCCATTTCTACCAGGAAGTAAAATGCTAGAAGCTGGCGGAAGTCAAGCAATTAATGCTATTTCTTCTGCTCCTTATGGAAGTGCATTGATTTTATTGATTTCTTTCGGTTACATCAAAATGCTTGGTGCAATTGGTTTAAGAGAATCAACTGAAATTGCAATATTGAATGCTAATTATATAGCTGCTTCATTGAAAGGTGATTACGATATTCTTTACACTGGTAAAAACGGAACTGTAGCGCACGAATTAATTTTAGATTGTCGTGAGATCAAGAAAACTTCTGAGGTTGA
>JBIIWQ010000105.1:0-6994 GCA_044338805.1 Crocinitomicaceae bacterium | reverse complement strand
GCAAGACGCAGGTGATGGTAAAATGAAAGAAATTTCAGATTACATTTATGAAGGAGCTTTAGCTTTCTTAAAAGCAGAATATAGATTGTTGGCAATATTTGTCGTTTTAGCGAGTATTGTTTTAGCTGGGATTTCTTTCATCGTTCCAACAACACACATATTAATAGTAGTAGCATTTATTTTTGGTGCATTTTTCTCTGCTTTGGCAGGAAATATGGGGATGAAAATCGCTACAAAAACAAATGTTAGAACAACACAAGCTGCTCGTACAAGTTTACCACAAGCATTGAAAGTATCTTTTGGTGGCGGAACAGTTATGGGACTTGGAGTTGCAGGATTGGCGGTTTTAGGTTTAACAGCTTTCTTTATTTTCTTCTTCCAGTATTTTATGGGTGGAACATGGGGACCTGATGGAACTGAAAAAATGACAATCGTTTTGGAAACTCTTGCTGGATTCTCATTAGGAGCTGAATCTATTGCATTGTTTGCACGTGTAGGTGGTGGAATTTATACGAAAGCTGCCGATGTTGGTGCTGATTTAGTTGGAAAAGTTGAAGCTGGAATTCCAGAAGATGATCCTCGTAATCCTGCTACAATTGCAGATAACGTAGGTGACAATGTAGGTGACGTTGCTGGAATGGGTGCCGATTTATTTGGTTCTTACGTTGCAACTGTATTAGCAGCAATGGTTCTTGGAAACTATGTGATCAAGGACATGGGTGGTATGATCAAAGATGCTTTTGGTGGTATTGGTCCAATTTTATTGCCAATGTCAATCGCTGGTATCGGTATTGTAATTTCTATTATTGGAACGTTCTTGGTGAAAATCTCAAGTAACAATGCGAAAGAAGCGCAAGTTCAAAGAGCATTAAATATTGGAAACTGGGTTTCTATTGCATTAGTAGCTGTTTCTTGTTTTATTCTAGTAAACTGGATGTTACCTGCTAAAATGCAAATGAATTTCTATGGAGAAGGATTGAAAGAAATTTCTTCAATGCGCGTATTCTACGCAACGTTGGTTGGTTTGGTTGTTGGAGCAGTTATTTCTTCCGTTACTGAGTATTATACTGGATTGGGTAAAAAACCAATTTTAAAAATCGTTGAAAAATCAAGTACTGGAGCTGGAACAAATATCATTGCTGGTTTAGCAACAGGTATGATTTCTACTTTCCCTACAGTAATTTTATTTGCTGCTGCAATTTGGACTTCTTATGCATTCGCTGGATTCTATGGTGTTGCTTTAGCTGCTTCTGCAATGATGGCTACAACAGCTATGCAATTAGCAATCGACGCCTTCGGACCAATTTCTGATAATGCTGGTGGTATTGCTGAAATGAGTGAGTTACCGAAAGAAGTTCGTGAACGTACAGATATTTTAGATTCAGTTGGTAACACAACTGCTGCAACAGGAAAAGGTTTTGCTATCGCTTCTGCTGCATTAACATCACTTGCATTATTTGCTGCTTATGTAACGTTTACAGGTATTGATGGAATTAACATCTTTAAAGCACCAGTTTTAGCAATGTTATTTATTGGAGCAATGATTCCAGTTGTTTTCTCTGCATTGGCAATGAATTCTGTTGGTAAGGCTGCAATGGACATGGTATATGAAGTGAGACGTCAGTTTAGAGAAATTCCAGGAATTATGGAAGGAACTGGTAAACCAGAATATGCGAAATGTGTTGATATTTCTACAAAAGCTGCTTTGCGTGAAATGATGTTGCCAGGGGTTTTAACAATCGGATTCCCAATTGCAATTGTATTATTAGGAGTATTGATTTATCCTGAAAACTATAAATTAGTTGCTGAAATGCTTGGTGGTTATATGGCTGGTGTTACCGTTTCTGGTGTACTTTGGGCAGTTTTCCAGAACAATGCTGGTGGTGCTTGGGATAACGCTAAGAAATCTTTCGAAGCAGGTGTTATGATTAATGGTGAAATGACTTACAAAGGTTCTGAAGCGCACAAAGCTGCTGTAACTGGAGATACAGTTGGTGATCCTTTCAAAGATACTTCTGGTCCTTCAATGAACATCTTAATTAAATTAACATGTTTGATCGGTTTGGTAATTGCTCCAATCTTGGGTAATGGTCATAACGGTGAAAAGAAAGACGCTGCTTGTGGAACTAAAATGGAAGAATGTCACGGAAAGTCATCTTGTAAAGGTGATATGAAAACGTGCGATGCTCACATGAATGGTGAAACAATGATCGGAAAGTGTGACATGAGCAAATGTGCTAAAATGTCAAAAGACGAGTGCGCAGCAATGTGTGACGAATTGAAATGTACACCTGAAGAGAAAGAAATGTGTTTAGCGCATTATGATGCAAATGGAAAATTCATGGGGGGTAATGAGTGCAAAAAGAAAGCTACTTGTTGTGCAGATAAATCTGAATGCAAAGATAAATCAAAATGCAAAGACAAGTCGAACTGCAAAGAGACATGTAAAAAATAATTCGTGTGAACGAAAAACGAGGGACATCGAAAGGTGTCCCTTTTTTGTTTTCGTAACTTTTTCATCACGGTTCGTTTTTTGATATATTTGGCCCATGCGTTTTCTAATTCTCTTTTATACACTATTTCTTATTTCTAATTCATTCGGACAAATCGTCTTTGAAAAAATAAAGCATGATTTTGGCGATTTAGAAGCGTATAGCGATCGATTTGTAGATATTGTTGTAACAAATAAAGGACCCAAGAAAGAATACCTCTTAAGCGTTAAAAAGCCATTTGATGTTGTTTACCTTGTAAATGGTCAATTCATTGAAAAAGACAGCTCGTTAATTGTGCGATTGCAAGTGAATCCTAAAGTGAAAGGGAAATTTTCCTACGATATCGATATCTATACGAGTGATAAAGATCTTCCTACTAAAATAAAATTAACGGGAAATTTAAAAGACTTATCTGTTGATAATTCAACGGCTTTTACTGCTTGTCCCGATTTTTCATCCCGACCAGGCGGTAAAAAAGCAAATCAATTTGATTTAACTGTTGTTACTATAGACAAACAATCCAAACAACCCCTTTCAAAATCTGAAGTAACAATGATTCAAAATGGGCAACCAATTTGGTCGCTTGAAACAGATAAAGTTGGTAAAATCAAAGAAGAAAGTACGCTGGGATTGACGTATTTCTATGCAACACATCCCGGTTATTTCCCAGCTGAATTAGGAGCATATGTGAATTTTCAACGTAATTATATTGTGTTAGAATTGGAAATGAAACCAGAAGAGATTGTTCCCATTCCAGTAATTAATGACCCGATAGTTGTTATTGATCCACCGATTGAAGAAGAACTAACTCCTGTTCAAGTGGAAGAACATTTGGAAGAACAATTGAGCGAAGAAATTCCAACAGTTCAATCTCATGAAATTCCTGTTCAACTGGCTGAATTAGATAAGGAAAATTTTTCAGATGAATATTTCAAACCTGTCAATGTAGTTTTTGTCCTTGACGTTTCAGCCTCAATGAATCAAGGTGAAAAATTGGAATTAATGAAATATTCTTTATTACAATTAACGAGTATGTTGCGCCCGCAAGATAAAATGGCAATTGTAACGTATGCCACCGAAACTCAAATTTTACTTGATCCTACGTCAGGGATAAATAAAGATAAAATTACGGAGCAAGTTGCAGGTTTGAAAGCAAATGGAATGACAGCTGGTGGAGCTGGAATAAAATTGGGTTATAAACAAGCACTAAAAGAATTACTTCCAGATGGAGCCAATCAAATAATTGTGATTACGGATGGTGCATTTAACCGTAATTCGGATGATTACAAGAAATACATTAAGAAATACAGTAAAAAGGGAATTACAATGTCGGTTGTAGGAATAAAGAACAAGGATGTTGATGAAAAAGAAATGAAAGAAGCGGCAGAATTAGGCGGTGGAAGGTATGTTCCAATCTTTAAGTTAGTCGATGCCCAAAATAATTTAAAGCAAGAAATTAGGTTGAATTCGTTTAAAAGATAACTTCAACTGCAATTTTGCACGCTGTTTAAGTAAAAACACATACTAATTTTAACGTAATTACCCCTTATTTTTTTCTTACTACCTTATTTTCTTTTGAAAATCAATCCAATCTATTTTCATTTGTAAGACCAATTCATAAGGGTAGAAAATGGCTTAAATAGGTAGAGTCTTTTTTAGTTAAATAATTGTTTGCATAGTTTAGGGTTAGGTTAAAAAGTCATTCGTAAAAACGGATGACTTTTTTGTTTTTACGAAATAATTATCTCGATTAACATCTCGAATAAATTTTTTTAAAAGCCTTTAAAAATGCGCTTTTGGCCTATTTTAAGTAGAACTACTTACCACTCATCAAACATCTACTTAGAGGTTCATAAGTGACACTTTGTATTTTGATTTCCTACAAGCAAAAAGCGATTTTTTATCCATAAAACAGGGCAACATTTGTCTCATGAAACTTTTAAAACATGTTATTATGAAAACAAAAATCGCTACAACAAAATTTACAAAATCCTTAATAGTAGGATTAAGTTTAATGTCTGGAACTCTTTATGCACAATCTAGTTCTGTTTGGACAAGTATCTCTGATTATTCAAAAATCGGAATCCGCACTGAAAATGGAAAATTGATTTCTTCCAATGCAGAAGTAAGTGCACTTATTACTAATTTGGGTATTACAACTATCACAAAAGCTTTTCCATCATCACGTAACGCAGGTCTGAAAAATGTTTACGAAATTGGATGCAACTGTGATGAGAATGATTTATTACAGCAAGTATCAAAATTATCAACAGTTTTTGTTCGACCAGAAATAGCTCCTAAATATGAGTTATTAAATACACCAAATGATTATTCAATAGCATTTACTAACGATTATGCTTTAAACATGATCAAAGCTCAAGATGCTTGGGAAATTACAAAAGGAGATTCTTCTGTAATAATTGGTATTTCAGATTCGAACTTTGATTTGAACCATGAAGAATTGGTTGGAAAATATACATATGTAACACCAGGCATGACCAATTCAAACTATTACCACGGAACAGCTGTAGCAATAACTGCTGCTGGAAATACCGATAACTTAATGGGGAAAAGTTCAATTGGATTCAATAGCTCATTGCAATTAAGAGAAATGAATTATAATGAACTATTAGCAGCGACCTATTCAGGGGCAAAAGTAATCAATGTTAGTTGGACTTCTGGATGTTATGAAAATACATACGCGCAAATGGTAATTGATGAGGTATATAACAATGGGACAGTTATTATTGTTGCAGCAGGAAATGGTTCAACATGTGGAGGAGCATCAAATTTAGTTTATCCAGCAGCACACAATCACGTTATTGCAATAAGTAGTGTTGGCCCGTTAGATAACCATGAAAGAACAATAGGTGACCCAGCAACAACACACCAACACAATAGTTCTGTAGATCTTTGTGCTCCAGGATATGATGTTGCATTGACTGTTGGCTCTGGTTGGTATTTAACTGGAAATGGAACATCGTTTGCTGCTCCATATGTTTCAGGAACAGTTGCTTTAATGTTAGCTGTTAACCCTTGTTTGACTCCAGATGACGTTGAAATGATTTTAAAACAAACAGCAGTTAATATTGATTCTATTAACCCATTGTATGCAGGAAACTTAGGAGCTGGAAGACTAAATGCATTTGCTGCAGTTCAAATGGCATCAACATATAATGTAATGACGGTAACGAGTTCATCAAGTTTAGATTGCTCGAATTTTAATCAAGAAATTTCTCTTCAAGTAACAGGTGGGTATGCTCCATATTCAGTTAGTTGGAATACGAATGAAACAGGAATGAACATAACTAATGCTCAAGGAGGATTGCAATATACAGCATTAGTTGCGGATAGTAACGGTTGTATTGCACAGTATACTACTTCAGTCGCATCAATTTCACCATTATCTTTTGATGCACAAATTAATAATGTGAATTGTAACGGAGAAACTTCTGGTAGTATTGAAATCGCTGTTACAGGTGGTACTGCTGGATACTCTTACTTATGGTCAAATGGAGAAACTTCAGCAGATTTGTATAACCTTGGAATAGGAAACTATCAAGTGAAAATTACTGATGGTCAAGGTTGCAATGTATTGACAGATTTCACAATCACACAACCTACAGCTTTAACAGCATCAACTGTTTATCAAAATTTAACAATAGCAGCAGTTGGATCAATTGATTTAACAGTAAACGGAGGAACACTTCCTTATTCTTATTCATGGAACAATGGTATTACAACTGCTGATTTAACAACAGTTGCGCCAGGATTCTATGAAGTTGGAATTACAGATGCACATGGTTGTTTGGTTTCAAGTAATCTAACTGTATTGGATAATCAAATGTTGCAACATGAATATATATTCACATCAATGAATATTCCAACAAATACTAAAATAAGTTCAATAAATATTATTCCAAGTGAAGGATCAATGGGAATTAATGAAATAGCTGAAGAATCAGTAACACTTTACCCAAATCCAGCAATAGGAGTTACACATATTGAATGGAGTGGATTAGAAATAACTTCTTTACAATTAATTGATATGACAGGTCAAATAGTTTCGACTACAGCAATCAATAATATTACTTCAAATTTCGAATTAAACCAAGAAAAAACAGGAGAGTATTTTGTCAAAATGAATCTTTCAAATGGAGGTTCTGTAGTGAAGAAAGTGTCTTTTATCTAAGTAGTTTAAATAAAAAATTAACGAATAAATAAACAAAATGAACACAAAAATAATAAGTACTTGTATAATTAGCCTTTTTCTATTTAAAGGTCATGAAAATGATGCAATAGAGATAAATAAGGAAAAAACAAGTTCTAATATAGAATTATCAAAAAACAATATTGAATTGAGTTCGCTATCTATTGACTTAGATTGTAATGAATAAATCAATAAAAAATAGTTGATGTGAATGTAGTGATAAACATCAATTTAGTTTCGATTAGTTAATAGTTTAATGTTTCAAAGAAAAGCCGCAGCTTCAGACCCTGTG
>JBIIWQ010000258.1:0-3633 GCA_044338805.1 Crocinitomicaceae bacterium | reverse complement strand
AAGTTAAATTTACTTGTAACTAGTTACACTAATTATTTATTCCTTCCTTCTTTAATTTTGAAGGCAAATTTTTTGAACATGAAAAAAAGAACAATTACGGCTAAATTATCATTAGCGATACTATCACTTATTTTAGCGAACCAAGTTCAGGGACAGTTATTTGTTACCACCATACATACGAATGTTACGTGCGATGGTGGTTCAGATGGCACAGCTATAGCCATTCCTGGTGGTGGAACCGGGAATTATTCCTACTCCTGGGCACCTTCAGGTGGAACAGGTAGCACTGCTACTGGTTTGGCTGCTGGGACTTATACAGTTACATTGACCGATACCATTATTCCACAGTTAGTTCCACTTTATACACAAGATTTTGAAGGAGCACATGGTTGGACATTAAATGTATCAACAGGTGTAAATGGTGTTGATAATAATTTCTGGACAGTCAGTGATGCCGAAGGCGGTGTTTTGCCATCCGGTTGCGGTGTTGGCGGCAATGGCAATAAAACATTGCATATTACTTCTGTTTTCTTCCCAACTGGTGGAGCTGCATATGATGCAGGCGGACTTTGCGGTATTCTTTTCTGTCCTGAAACCAACATGAGAGCGGAATCTCCGGCATTCTCAACTGTAGGAGCCAATAACCTTTCGCTCAGTTTCGACTTTATTTCAAACGGACAGGGCTTATTAGATAATGCTTCAGTTTGGTATAATAGCGGAACCGGCTGGACACAATTGGTAAACTCCATAAAATCTCCTGTTTGCGGTAGCGGACAGGGGCAATGGACCAATTTTACAGTTGCATTGCCTGCAAGCTGTAGCAACAATCCAAACGTACAGGTTGCATTTAATTGGACAAACAATGATGATGGAGTCGGTACAGATCCTTCAGTTGCCATTAATAATGTAGTCGTTTCCGGGCAAGCAACTGGTGTGGTCTTGCAAACAACAACAGCAACTGTAACAATTACAGAACCTGCTGCTCTAACTTCGACATTAACTGAAACGGCCTGTACGAATTATACCTTAAATGGGCAAACCTATACCAGTTCAGGAACTTATCAGCAAACGATCCAAAATGCAAATGGATGTGATAGTACCATTACGTTGAATTTGACAATCGTTCCAGGACCCGTTTCTGGAATTACACAAATCGATGCAATTACCTTACAATCAACTGCTACAGGTGTGACTTATCAATGGGTTGATTGCATAAATAATCAAGTACTTGTGGGAGAGACTTTAGCAACCTATACAGCTACTCAAAATGGTCAATTTGCAGTCACCGTTTCAGATGGAACGTGTTCTACAACTTCAGCTTGTGTTACCATTAGTCAAGTTGGTTTAGAAGAAGGAATAGACTTAATGGAAATTCAAGTTTTCCCAAATCCTACCTCGGATGAAGTGAATATTTTCTTTGACAATGTGAATGAAACAGAATTAATGATCTTTGACTTACAAGGTAAAGTTGTCATGGATGTTCAATCTGTACATTCAGGGAAGGTAGTTTCTCTAGCAACATTGAACACTGGTGTTTATTTGATGCAATTTAGTTCGCCTTCTGGTGTTAGTGTCAAGCGAATCATTAAGGAATAAGAAACAAGTGAAATTGAGAAAGGGAAACACAATCTGTGTTTCCCTTTTTTTTGTTCTAATTTCTTGAAAAAGAGAGCCTTGTTACAGTTGTAAAACAGTAAGTAGTTATGAATTAAAAATAGAATAGCCTAGAAAAACTAGGTTATTCTATTATTCAATAAAAACCAGCACTATTCTTCTATTTGCTAAAGTAAATTCTACATTTGAACTCACGATTTTAACGTACTCATCACAAACGAACTTTGAACATTCGCAATATTCGGGATAGAGGCCAATTTCTGTTTTAAAAATTCTTGATATTCGTCCATGTCTTTTACTTCTATCGAAAGTAAATAGTCGTAATTACCTGCGATATGATAGCAGGAACTTACTTCATGGAGGTGTACAATTTTATCTTCAAAACCCACCAATAAATCCAAATTATGGGCTTTTAATGAAACTTGACAAAAGACATGTAATCCTTTGTCGATTTTCTTTTTATCTAAAATTGCAACATAATTCTTAATAACGCCATGACGTTCGAGTCGCTTGATCCGCTCAAATGTTGGTGTAATAGAAAGGCCAATTTCTGCGGCTATTTCTTTGTTTCCCAATTTTGAATTACTGCTCAAAATCGAAAGTATTTTTTTGTCTATTTTATCTAATTGAATGTCCATAGATTTTTTTTCTAAATTATAGTGCTAAAATCAAATATTTTAGAATTAAACAGCCTTAAAAGTAATAATTATAGATTAATAAACTGCCATTTAATCTAATGAAAGATTTATTTATATGTTTACAGCAAAACGAAAACGGAAAAAATGGATTATTCTAAAATGCAACCAGAAAGTTTAATGATGAGTTACGGATACAAACCTTCTTTGTCTGAAGGAGCGATTAAATGTCCAATTTTTCAAACTTCAACCTTCGTGTTTAATACAGCAATGGAGGGGAAACGATTTTTTGAATTAGCGTATGGCTTGCGTGAAAAAGAACAAGGAGAAGAGTTAGGTTTAATTTACAGCCGTTTGAATAATCCAGATTTAGAGATTCTTGAAAACAGATTGTGTTTGTGGGATGGAGCTGAAGATTGCGCAGTTTTCGAAAGTGGAATGTCGGCAATTTCAACGGCAATGATGGAGTTTATGGAGCCAGGAGATTTGTTGTTGTATAGCAGACCAGTTTATGGTGGAACAGATCATTTTATCAATCACTTTTTAAAGAAAATGAAAATCGAATCGATCGGTTTTCATGCTACAGATACAAAAGAAGAAATAATTGCTCGGATAGACGCTACAGGTAAGGGAAATCGGTTGACAATGATTCACATTGAAACACCAGCAAATCCAACAAACGCATTGATTGATATTGAAATGTGTGCTGAAATAAAAGAACATTTTACAACTGCCGAAAAACCTGTTATCTTATCTGTTGACAATACATACATGGGTCCAATTTGGCAACATCCTTTAAAACACGGAGCTGATTTAGTTCTGTATTCAGCTACAAAATATATTGGGGGTCATTCGGATGTGATAGCAGGTGCTTGTTTGGGTTCAAAAGAATTAATGGGTCGTGTAAAAGGCTTAAGAACATTCTTAGGAAATATGGCTGGACCATGGACAGGCTGGTTGTTGATGAGAAGTTTGGAAACCTTGAAAGTAAGAATGGACCAGCAAGCAACAACAGCAAAATATGTTGCTGAATACTTAAGAAACCATCCAAAAGTTGAAAAAGTGTATTATTTGGGATTCATCAATGAAGTAGGTAATGAACGAGAAAAAGAAATTTTTAACCGTCAATACAGCAGTGCAGGAGCAATGATAGCATTTGACATAAAAGGAGGTGAAAAAGAAGCATTTCAATTCTTAGATTCATTGAAATTAATCAAATTGGCAGTTTCTCTTGGTGGAACAGAAAGTTTAGCAGAACACCCACAAACAATGACGCATGCAGATGTGCCTGCAGAAGATAAACGTGTCATGTTTATTTCTGAAAAGTTAGTACGTGTTTCAGTTGGTGTGGAGCATTATACAGATTTGATTGCTGATATTGAAC
>JBIIWQ010000124.1:0-6367 GCA_044338805.1 Crocinitomicaceae bacterium | reverse complement strand
ATCAACATTGGATAAAATATTGTGATGAGAAAGCATTACACCTTTTGGGTTACCTGTTGTTCCTGAGGTATATATGATTGTTGCTAAATCGTGGTTTTTTACAAGATTTATTTGGTCTTGCACGATTTGAATGTCAACTTCTTCAGACCTATTTGGTATTTCATTCCAATTTGGGCATCCTTCGATTGTATCAAATGTAAATAAATGTTCCAATGTGCTTACTTCACTTCTAATGTGCTGAATTTTTTGATATAACTCATGATTACTCACGACACACAATTTAATCCCAGCGTCATTGAGAATATATTTGTAATCATTCTCAGAAATATTTGGATAGAGCGGGACAACGATCGCCCCAACTTGTTGAATAGCAATATCCATAATATTCCATTCGTAACGGTTATTAGAAACCAAAGCAACATTGTCACCTTTTTGAACTCCAAAGGCAATCAGACCTCTTGAAACTAGCATTGATTGTTTCAAGAAATCAGCCGTTGAAATTCCTATCCATTCTCCTTTTGTCTTCGTGACAAACATTTTTGAATTCGGATATTTTTCTAATTGATAACTTGGGATATCGAATAATCTCGTTGACGCAATCATATTAAAGTGGTATTTTTTATTATAGACGAATATATTAATAATAATTGCTAAACAAAGTAAAAAGTATTAAGTAAAAAGTATTAAGTAAAAAGTATTAAGTAAAAAGTATTAAGTAAAAAGTAATTTGGTTTATGGAATCATAATTTTTCCTTTTTCCTTTTTCCTTAATACTTTTTGATTGTGTATTATCAAAGCTACGCTTTTCTTCCTTTTTCCACAAGTAAACTTATGTGTTGATAACATATTGTTAATTGTAGATAATTGAAAACCTATCAATATTCATTCAAAATAGTTGTTTGTTTGTTCGTATTTACCAATTGGTAATTCACATGTATATTTAATAAAATTACACGTAACATAAATCTATGAGGGTGTAACTTTCACCGTTCTCAAATTGTTTAACTGCTAATTGCAAACGAAAATTTTGAAAAGACACGAGTACAATAGTGTATTAACAGAGCACAGCAATAAATTATATGGCTATGCAATGAAATTTCTCAGAAACACGGAGGATGCGGAAGATATTGTACAAGATGTGTTTGAAAAGTTATGGATCAACCGAGATAAGATAATGGTTGAGAAAGCGAAGTCATGGATGTTTACATGTGCGCACAACGCGATGCTGAATTTAATTAACAAAAAACAACGATTACAGCTCCCTGGAAATGAAAAAATGCCAGAGAAAGCTCAAAAAGATGTGAATTTGTTTGAATCAAATCAAGTTGTAGATAGAGCTGTAAACATCCTGCCAACGGTACAGAAGAGTATCATTCTGCTTCGTGATCTTGAAGGTTATTCTTACGACGAAATTGGAGAAATTTTAAATTTATCCAGTTCTCAAGTAAAGGTTTATCTTTTTAGAGCAAGGAATAAAATTAAAAAGCAGTTAAAGGGTTTGACAGAATTGGTATGAGTAATCTTTCTTATTCAAATATTGATCGTTGGCTTTTTGAGCTTGTTGAAGGAAATTTATCCCCTGAACAAATAGCTCAATTTGAGTCTTTTCTTATGCAACATCCAGAATTAGATGTTGATAAAGAAATGTGGGAATTAGCGAAAGTTGATAAGCGAGAATATGTTTATCCACATCAACAAAAATTCATCAAAAGAAGACCAATTGGAATTTATATGTCATTTGGATTTGTTTCTCTCGCAATTGTAATAAGCCTTGGATTTTTGAATTTTCATTCTTCTCAACCCTTTGGTGCGAAATTGAATACTCAAGTGCTGACTTCAGTTAATAAAGTTGGTCAGTTCGAAACAATAAACTCATTATCAATAAAATCAACGCCAAACATTCAAAAAGAACATGATGGAATAGATCTTAATATAATTTCTGCCACAAGTGATAATTCTCCAGCATTTGGAAATAAATTATCTTTCAATAATAATACTCCCTTTAATTCAATATCAAATGATGCAGCTAATATAAAAGATATTAGTAATTGTGAAGTTGATAAAACGACTTTGGCATTTGCAGAAACAACTTTTGACTTGGAATCATTTGAAACTGAAAAAGTCAAGGAAATTACTTTTGTTCAGATCGACAAAGACTTTGCTTTAAAATCGAAAGATAATAATTTAAGTAGTAAACGGTTTGCGCAATCAGATTACAAAATGTCGTTTGGAGCTAAATTGAACAAGATTGGAAGATCCATTCAGCGTATGATGGACAATCCTGTTGCTTTAAAAAACACAAAAGACCCTCATTACCATGTTCCTGGATTGCAAGCTATTGATGTCAATTTTGGAGCAGTTGGAACATTTTTAGCAACCAGAGTTCAAACGTTATCTCGAGCTCAATGGCTTGGACAAAACAATCAACAAATCACAAATCAAATATCTGTTGATGGTTATTCTTATGGAATGCGTGGAGGAATTGGTTTTCAATTAGATCAAAACTATTATGGTAAGGGTGAAATAGTAAATTATAATGCTTCTCTTATTTATTCTCCAAAATTTTCAATTGCGCGAAATGTCGTTATAGAGCCATCTGTAAGATTTAAAATGGGAAACAAGCGAATTGAGACTGATCAAATCCTATCTGGTTCAATTGTCGAATATGATAGAATGAATCCACAAGAATTTTATGGCAACGGTTCTGCTCCAATTGGAAAGTCATTATGGTACAAAGATTTAGGTTTAGGATTAATGGTGAATACGAAATGGTTTTATGTAGGCGTTCAGCAAGATAATTTATTAAGACATTTTGATAATATTTATTCGAGTGATATTGCAAATCCTAGACGTATTGGAAAACATTTTGTTGCAACAATAGGAACAGATTATGAATCTAAAAAAGAGAACTTAACTGTTTCTCCTTATTTTGTATATCAACAAAAAGAGGCGCTTTCAGAAGGATGGTTAGGAGTAAATGTAAGATATCATTGGTTAACTCTTGGAGGTGCAATTTCTTCAAATTTGGAACCAGCTGCTTCAATTGGATTGAAATTTAGCCATTTCATGATTGCTTACAATGCTGATTATACATTTTCTCAATACTTAAATGGGTCTCGATTATCCCATCAATTGACATTACGTTTTTTATCTAAACCGAGTCGTATAGGACAACGACTTTTAAATCTATAACAATGAAAAAGATCTTCGGAATCATATCTATTATGTTTGTTTTTGCGAATGTGCAAGCTCAAGACCCTACGTTTACTCAGTTTTATTCGAATCCGCTTTATTTGAATCCTGCCTTTGCTGGTTCATTTGGATGTCCAAGATTTGCATTAAACTATCGTAATGAATGGCCGCAGCTTTCTGGGAACTATGTTACTTATAGTGCATCTTACGATCAATATTTTAAAAATATTTCTGGTGGATTTGGTGTTTTAGCAACACATGACCAACAAGGACAAGGCACAATTAAGACTTCTATGCTAGGTTTGGTCTATTCATACCATTTGAATTTAGGGAGAAAATGGAAAATGTTATTTGGCGTTCGAGCATCTTGGTATCAAAAATCATTGGATTGGGATAAATTGACTTTTGGTGACATGATTGATCCACGAAGAGGATTTATTTATGCTACAGGTGATGTTCCAAGAGGAGGTTCACGTGGTTTCTTTGATGCATCTGCTGGAACAGTAATATTTAACAAACACTTTTTCGCTGGATTTGCTGCTCACCATTTAAATACTCCAAATGAATCTATGATTATTGGAAATTCACCAATGCCAATGCGTTTTACTGGTCATATGGGAGCTGAGATTCAATTAGGAGCAAAATCAAAATATTCGAATTCTACTTCGATTATGCCGAACGTGATTTACCAATATCAAAATGGTTTTCAAGAATTAAGTATTGGAACATACATTAAATATGGTTCTTTTAATGTTGGAGCGTGGTACAGAAATAGAGATGCGTTTATTTTAACAATCGGAATAAATACGGGTAAATTTAAATTAGGATACAGCTATGATGTAACTGTCTCTAAATTGAATAACGGAGTTTCAGGTGGATCACATGAAATCTCAATGGGAATTAATTTGAATTGTAAAAAGAAGCCGATTTCGTTTAAAACGATTTCTTGTCCTTCCTTTTAAAAATATTCCACTCTTAGTCTTCCTGGTTTTAAAGGGTGGTCTTGTTGCCTCGGGAACTACTCCCTAGTAAGTTTGTTGGAAAGGTTTACTCAGTTGAGTAAACCTTTTTTAATTAATTTGTTCTAAATAAGAAGGAATTCTATCAAGGACATCTTTTTTCGAACGGATCCAATAGCAATTTGAATGAAATTCTAATTCGATTAAATCGGCATCCTTTAGTTTATTGAGGTGCGAATTTATAGTTGATTTCACTAGTTGAAGATCTTTAACAAGGTCAGTATTTCTAGTAAATAGCTCTTGTTTCAATAGTGATAAAATTCTTATTCTTGCTGGATGAGCTAGTGCTCTTGCAATGTTGGCTGTTTTGATTTCGTTGATAGAATATTGATTTGTTTTACTTGCTCCCATTTGTGGTTTTTAAAGTTGTTTCTATCTAAGTTAACTCAAATCTTTTGTTTTTACAACTGTTAATTTTGAAAATTCACGAATTAGAAAATTCGCGAATTCGAAAATTTTCGAGTTTGCGAATTCGCAATATATCGAACATCAATACCAATACCAATATCAAAATCAATCACTGAGTTGAGTAAACCTTTTTTCCTTTTATAAATGTATAAGACGAAAAATTTGATTGAAATTCTTTTTGTGCAACAACTGCATTTTCAAAAATCACAAAAGTCGCATCTTTTCCTTTTTCCAATGTTCCTATTTCGTTTTCCTGAAAAGATGCAAACGAAGCCCATGAAGTCATTCCTTTGATGCATTCTTGCAATGTTATTGATTCATTGTTATAAAATCCACCAGAAGGAAAATTGTCACTATTCATTCGGTTAACAGCTGCATGAATTGTTAAGAATGGATCGGTCAATTCAACAGGGAAATCTGTGCCAATTGCTAACATTCCATATTGATTCAACAAGGTTTTGTAAGCATAAGCCCCTATCATTCTTTTTGTTCCAATTCGATCTTCAGCCCATCTTTGATCACTCACGGCGTGCGTTGGTTGAACAGAAGGAAACACACCGTATTTACCAAATAAAATGAAATCTTTAGGGTCGACAACTTGTGCATGTTCAATTCTCCATCGGTGGTCACGGTTTGTATCAAAAACACGTTGATAAATATCTAATAATACCTTATTGGTTGAATCACCAATAGCATGTGTGTTCATTTGATAACCAACCTTTTCACAAATTGATGCAATTCGTTTCATATCATCAATACTCGTTGTTAAAACACCATAATGATTGTGTTGATCTGAATACGGTTGTTTCAATAAAGCACCGCGCGAACCTAGTGCACCATCACCCATCACCTTAAAACTTCTGATTAGTAAATTCTTGTATTTGTAAACACCGTTCTTTTTAGCGAAAGCAATATTTTCATCGCTTGGCATTAGCATCGCATATAAATTCAAGTCAAATTCGTGATTGTCAATTAATTCTTTAAATAAAGCAATATCTTCAAATTGGATTCCCGCTTCATGCACTCCGGTAATACCATATTGAAAAAGTTCGGTTTGAATTTCTCCAATTGCGTCAATAATTTCATTTTTTGGAAATGGAGGAATGAGCTTATAAATAGGATTCATAGCATTATCAAACAGTAACCCTGAACATTTACCATCTTTCAAGTGAATAATTCCGCCGTCAATTTTAGTTGAAGGATTTATTTTTGCAAGTTTCAACAAAGCATCATTCGCTAATAAAGCATGTCCATCAATTCGGGTTAGACAAATTGGAATCGTTGGAAACAATTTATTCAATTGCTCATTTGTTGGAAAATCTTTTGAAGTCCATAAAGATTGATCCCAACCTCTTCCTACAATAAATTTACGGTTGTTTTTCTGCTGGTATTTTTCAATTCGAACCAACAATTCATCCATTGATTTGCAACCGACTAAATCAACACTCAAGATTTGCTGAGCATACGATAAAATATGTCCATGTGCATCTGTGAATCCAGGATAAACATCTTTGCCCATAGCATCAATTTCTTCATTTGCGCTGTAGCGATTGAGAATTTGTCTTTCTGGACCAACTTCCACAATTTTACCATCTTTAATTGCCATTGCTTCAGATACAACATTTGCATCATTCATGGGGTGAATCTTTGCATTGTGAACAATTAAATCTACTGATTTCCCTTTGTAGCAGGAATTTAAGATTAAAGTCAAAAAAGGAATAAGGAAAAATGAAAAAGTGAAGATGAAT
>JBIIWQ010000103.1:0-7037 GCA_044338805.1 Crocinitomicaceae bacterium | reverse complement strand
AAAGATTTGAATTTGAGCTTCTAATTCAGCACAAGCTTGATTATGCTCAAAATAAAATTCAGTATGTGTAGTAAAAGGATTAGGGTAATTTAAAACATGGTCTAATTCAATATTTTGCTTTTCCTGTACAATGAAATCAATAGATGATTCAGATGAATTATTATTCACATCCCAAACTTTTAGGCTAAGTGTATGCGGTCCTTTTTCCAAAGTTGGCATGGCATAATTTACAGTTCCAGATTGATATGTGTCTAAATCTGCAGAATAATATTCATTCAAAATAATTGGATTAGAACTGTTTTCATCAATAATAGCCATTAAATCATGTCCTATTCCATTCCCAACAGTGTTGATTCCATTTTCATCAAACATCTTGGCAATCAAATTTGGCGTTTCGTCTGTTATTCCCCCCGAAACAAAAGTTTCTTCGTTCAAATACAACTCGATATCTGGACCTGTTACATCATTTAAACCAACGGGATCAATTCCACCAATAATAAAATTTGTATCATACCCTGATGCATCTGTTAAATTATTATCAGCATAATAACTTATTTTCCCAGCGCCGTAATTGTAATTTATATCTTTTGGCACAAAGAATGTGAATACAAAATATCCATTTATAACGGAAACTTTTCCTTTATAAACAATATTTCTTTGAAGATCAAAAGGGATAATTGGCGAATCAGCATCTTGACCAAGAGTATATTGCGTTTTTATTTTATCAAAAATAGAAGGTGCTAAAACACCATTAAAACTTGTCAATACTGTGCCGTTATTATCTTCAATATGACCTTTAATTGTCATCTTAGTTAAGGCCCTAATTGTATCAATTTCAATCAATGGACTTAACCCGTTAATACTGTCCGTTACAATTTGTAATCTAGGAAGTGCTATCTTTAAAGCAGGATCGCCGATTAATGTAAAACTTCTTTTATTATCTGAAGAGCCAGAGGCATTTTTGGTCAACCTTAAAATTTCTCCAAACGCAAGTGGATCCATATTGACATCTCTTGTAAAGACGTTTTCATAAAATCGTTTTCCAGTTATTGTGTTAACACCAAAAAAGACAGAACGCGTGGTTGTCATTAAAGCAATTGAAGCGCCATATGGATTTAATGAAGCCCACTCTCCAGCTGAAACCCTAGAAGGATCGTCATATTTGGTGTATTCACATGTTGCAGAAACAAACAGATTCAATTTATCAATATTCTTCCAGCTCTGAATTTGAGGCACTGTAATTATTCTTTCTTCAGCAACACCAACTTCTCCTCCATGTCCAACATAATTCATCACTAGTGCTCCCCTTTCAGTCCTATTCGTGATTGCCTCAAAAACATCAGGATATCTTTGGCCACCAGCAGTTGAAACCTGAGCAAAGGCATCAGAATACAGTTTATCACAATTCATTTGAGCATGATTGGCTTTTACATAAACATATTGTGGTTCAGTATCTTGATTCAAGAAATAACCACCTTCTTCATCATCTGCAATTTGAATATAATTCAATCTCCAATCCCCAAATGTTGAGCTAACTCCCCCTGAAGCACAGCTGCCATTTGTAGCTGTTTCTGTAAATAAATTTGAACCATTCTTCATATAATGTTCAATCTTATCAACTTGTTGTTTAGCAATCTGTAAATCAGAAATCAAAAGTCTACCAACGCCAATGTCTAACATATCTGTAGCTGCTATTGACTCAGCATCACCTAACATTCCGTAATAATCATCAGTTACTAATGCAGAAATATGATTTTCTGAATTTAACATTTGATAGGTTGGGATATAATTATTATTGCTCGACACTCTATTTTTTGGATCATACGTTCCATCACCAAATAATAAAATATATTTAGGCAGTTGAGATGAATTTAATACTCCTCTATCAAAAAACATTTTAGCAAACATTCTAATAGCAGTTGGGTCAAGCATTCCTGAACTAAACTCATTGTAAACCTGCTCTGATGTTACAACATTTACTGTCATCCCTTCATTTCTATGCAAGTCTGCTAAACGATTTGCATAAGATGAAAAACTTTTATGTGTAACAATAAGATATTCAGCTTGTGGCAAACCATGTAAATTTTGAGATTCAATGGTTCCAACAAATTGAGGATTTAAAAAAACAATTCCATCCGTTGCAACAAATTGTCTTAGAGTATCCGTTTCCTGAATAAAATTATATGTTCCAGCTGCCAACGCACCATTTATTAATTTTGGTAAATGCCTATCTGTTATTTCCCAAATTGAACCATTTATTGGAAAACTTGAAATTTGAAACTCACTCACATTTCCTATACCGATGGAATTCAAATCACTGAAATTAAATTGATTCCCAGTAAAAACCAGAGATCTTCTAACGTTCAATAAAATTCTATCCAAATAAACCATTGTATTAGGTGAATTTCTTGTTATTGAAATTTTAAATGGTATTGTTGCTGGCGGATTGACTAAGCTCATTGATTTTGTTGATTGCACATAATCAGCGGAAACAGACGGTAAATTAGAAGTTGAAATTACCGTTCCATTTATCGAATATTCTTGACTAGTTCCAGCAGAGCTAGCAGAATTTGTTGCAATAGCAGTTTTAAAAAAAGCAGTTTGACTTGAAACTATATTTGGAACTGAAAAATTAAAAGTTTTTTCTAATTCAGTATCAAACAATTCTCCATACCATCTTTGGCCTCCTTTTACTAAACTTATTAAATCATTTTCATGAACATCATAAAAGGAATAACTTGTTATAGTATTTGTAATAGGACTTGGTGAGTCAGAAATTGTTTGGATTCTTAAAGGCGTGTTATTCGAATTTATATTTATAAAATAATAGGAGTAGTCAGAGTAAATATTTTTGTCTTGATCAAATTCAACTGTTCCATTCGCATACCATCTATTTGGACCCCATCCATAAAATAAAATATAATCTGTATCATCAAAAACTCCATCCGACTCACCGATAACAAGAATTGCATTTTTTGCTAAGTCATCCGTTCGAGGCAAGGAATTCAATTCTGGTAATTTACCATCACCATTTCCATAAATATTTATTTGCTGCGGGTTTAAACCTGCGACTCCAATACCACAACTTTCCAAAAATGCTTTGTCGATTTTATATATACCATCCTTTTCCACACTTATTTTATACCAAGTTCCTGAGCCATCTTGCAGAACTGAATTTGCTACAAAACTTTTTTCATTTTGAATTGGTTTTTTTACATATTCTATGCTAATATCAAAAGAAACTATCCTATTAATTGCACCATTTTTTAAAATATATGGAAAAAGAGAAGCAACGGCATAAATTTCTTTTCCAGATTCTGTTATCTTATGTTCAATTTGAATTGAATCTGTTACAACGAAAGAAAATTGTTTTAAATAATCAATATCACTCTTTGGAGCAATAGAAGTAATCAATGTCGAAATGTTAATTTCATAATTTAATGATTTCAATCGTTTCGTCCAATAATAATTAGGTTTACCGTTATCCAATACTTGATCAGTGATAGAAGGTGCAATTGTTGTTTTACCTTCATATTTCAAGGTTATTGGTTCTTCCCAAACTATTTGTTGATTTATAATCTCCTGTGCTTGAGTTGATTTTATACAACCAAACAAAAAAACAAAGATGATATTGAATAACAAAAATTTATTTACTAATTTCAACAAACTCATTCTTAAAAAACTTAACGATTAAAATAACTCAACAAAAAACGTAATAAAACTTTGATTATTTTGTTTGATTTATAATATTTGTAACCTTAATTTAAAATTTGCGTTATCTTTGGTCAGATTTCGTTGTTCTATTAACACACACTAATGAAAGGATTTAAACGTTTAATAACTACTTGTTCAATCTTATGCATATTCTCCGGAGTAAGTGCTCAGGACCCAACGTTTACTCAGTTTTATTCAAACCCACTCTATTTGAATCCCGCTTTTGCAGGTTCTTTTGGTTGTCCGAGATTTGCATTAAACTATCGTAATGAATGGCCACAGTTATCGGGAAACTATGTAACATATAGTGCATCTTACGATCAATATTTCAAAAATATATCAGGTGGATTTGGTGTTTTAGCTACTCATGACCAACAAGGTCAAGGAACAATTAAAACTTCAATGCTTGGAATTGTTTATTCTTATCATTTGAATCTTGGAAGAAAATGGAAAATGTTATTTGGTGTGAGAGCATCTTGGTATCAAAAATCATTGGATTGGGATAAATTGACTTTTGGAGACATGATTGATCCACGAAGAGGATTTATTTATGCTACAGGTGACGTTCCTAGAGGAGGTTCTCGTGGTTTCTTTGATGCCTCTGCTGGAACAGTTATTTTTAACAAACACTTTTTCGCTGGATTTGCTGCACACCATTTGAATACGCCAAATGAATCTATGATCATTGGGAATTCACCAATGCCAATGCGTTTTACCGGTCATATGGGAGCTGAGATTCAATTAGGAGCAAAATCAAAATATTCAAATTCTACGTCGATTATGCCGAACGTAATTTACCAATATCAAAATGGCTTTCAAGAATTAAGTATCGGAACATACATTAAATATGGTTCTTTTAATGTTGGAGCTTGGTACAGAAATAGAGATGCGTTTATTTTAACAATCGGAATAAATACAGGTAAATTTAAATTAGGATATAGCTATGATGTAACTGTCTCTAATTTGAATAATGGAGTTTCAGGCGGATCACATGAAATCTCAATGGGAATTAATTTGAATTGTAAAAAGAAACCAATTTCGTTTAAAACGATTTCGTGTCCATCTTTCTAAATAAAAAAATGTAACTTTTTTCGTCCTGAACGTTTAAGGACTAAATTTGCGAATTGAAATAATGAAAATAAAAATCAAAAATATGAAGTTGATAAAATTCGTTGCAGTTGTGCTAGGAGGAGTTGTTATTGCCTCTTGTGCTCGTGAAGCTTCAAATACTACAGGCTGGGATTATAACAATCCTAAAGTAGGTGGTTTTCAAAAAGTACCTTTTTTAGATCAAGAAACTGGACCAGGTTTATTACTGGTCGAAGGTGGAACCTTTACAATGGGCAGATCTGAACAAGACGTAATGTATGATTGGAATAACCGTGCTGCAAAGGTTACTGTTTCTTCATTCTACATGGATCAAACTGAGGTTACCAATTTTCAATGGTTAGAATATCTTTATTGGATTTCTAGAGCTTATGAAACATACCCGATGGTTCAGAAAAATGCTTTACCAGATACATTATGTTGGAGATCACCGCTTGGTTTCAATGAAAAATTCGTTGATTATTACTTAAGACACCCTGCCTACAGAGATTACCCTGTTGTTGGAGTGTCTTGGTTACAAGCAAATGATTTCTGTAAATGGAGATCTGACCGTGTTAATGAATATATTTTAGTTCGTGAAGGTGTATTAGCATGGAATGTTGATCAAAAAGACGAAAATACTTTTAACACTGAAGCTTATTATGCTGGACAGTATGAAGAGGCTGTTGCTAGAAATGTTCAAGATTTAAACCCTTCAAATGTTCAAGGTAAAAAATTAGGAACTCGTATTGTTCGCATGGAAGATGGAATTCTATTACCTCGTTACCGTCTACCAACTGAAGCGGAATGGGAATTTGCTGCTTCTGGATTGATTGGAAACTTACAAGAAGGAACTGAGAATATGTCAGATAGAAGAATTTATCCTTGGGACGGGCACTGGGTTCGTAATGATGATGAACAATTCCAAGGTGGTATTCGTGCAAACTTTGTTAGAGGTCGCGGAGATTACATGGGTGTTGCTGGTAACTTAAATGATGGCGCTGATGTAACTGCTCCTGTAGAATCTTATTGGCCAAATGATTATGGTTTATACCATATGGCTGGAAACGTTTCTGAGTGGGTATTGGATGTTTATCGTCCTTTATCTTCTGAAGACTTTGATGAATTTAGACCATTTAGAGGAAATGTCTTTAAAACAAAATTATTGAACAACGAAGGTGTAATTGATATTAAGAACCAACAAGTTTCATATGATGTTCATGGAATGAAAGAGTATTTGAATGAATTTGAAAGAATTCGTTACCAACGTATTTCTGCTGATAAGCATGATCCAAATGATACGGTTATACCAGTTGGATTAGCGGCAAATGTTTCTTCTCGTAACCCATCAAGAAGAGGTTATGCTCCAGATCCTTTCTATATTTCACATAAAAGTGTTAAAGATTCAATTGAATTAAGATTACTTGGTGAAATCAATAAAGTTTTAGATCAAGCGATTGGTTACAAAAATGATAAATATGAAACTGAAGCTTCTACGTTGATACAAGATCGTTTATTCGGTGAAATATTTGCTGATGAAATTAGAACTGGTCCGGAAGGAGAAGAATATGCATTTGAAATTATTTCAATGTTACGTGAAGGATTTAACGATTTCATTCAAGATACTCCTGGTAAATTAAAATACAGAAATGTTACTGAAGAAGAAAATATTGGTCGTTTGAATTATAGAAGAGATGATTACATCGATTATTTAGATGGAGATATTGAAAGTTCAATCTATTTTGCAAATGATGATGTTAAGAATGGAATAAACCAAGCGAGTCGTGATCCGAATTTAATTATGTATCAAAGTGAGCATGAAGAATTTGGATTAGATGGTTCACCAATCAAACCAATTGGAAGAACATCATGGCCAACATCTTTGGTTTCTGATAAATCAAGAGTTTACAAAGGTGGTTCTTGGAAAGATCGAGCATATTGGTTAGCAGCTGGAAACAGACGTTACTTAGATGAGGATAGATCTACTGATGCAATTGGTTTCCGATGTGCGATGGATCGAGTTGGAAGTCCATCAGGTATGAATTCCGGAAATAAGAAAAAGAAAAAATCATAACATTAAATAATGAAAAGCCCGTCTAAAGCGGGCTTTTTTAATACTAATAAATATGAAGTTGTTTAATTTATTTTATGAGACAACAGGAGTTTGCACAGACACTAGAAATATCAACAAAGATTGTTTATTCGTTTGTTTGAAAGGATCAAATTTCAACGGAAAT
>JBIIWQ010000102.1:0-7082 GCA_044338805.1 Crocinitomicaceae bacterium | reverse complement strand
TGCTGCCAAACCAATAAAACTACCAATTTCAATCATATCAGGTAAAATTCGATGAAAACAACCACCCAAATTTTTAACACCTTCAATTTGCAACATATTAGAACCAATACCACTAATGTTAGCGCCCATTGAATTCAACATTTTACACAATTGCTGAAGATACGGCTCACATGCTGCATTATAAATTGTTGTATGTCCTTCAGCCATAACAGCAGCCATCAGGACATTTGCTGTTCCTGTTACAGAAGCTTCGTCAAGGTGAATATAAGCGCCTTTTAATTTTTTAGCTTCAATAGAATAGAAATGTTCCCCAGCATCGTAGTTGAATTTTGCACCCAACATAGTAAACCCTTCAAAATGCGTATCTAATCTTCTTCTTCCAATTTTATCTCCTCCTGGTTTTGGAATGAATCCTTTCCCAAAACGCGCCAATAATGGTCCGACAATCATGATTGAACCTCGCAAAGAACCCGCTCTTTGTTTGAAATCTTCCGTTTCTAGATAAGCAAGATCAATTTCTTTCGCTTGGAAAATAAATGTTCCTTTCTCGACTTTTTCAATCTTGACGCCCATTGTTTGTAGCAAACTGATCAATTTGTTTACATCAATTATATCTGGAACATTTGAAATGGTAACTTTTTCAGCAGTAAGTAACGGTGCACACAAAACTTGTAAAGCTTCGTTTTTTGCACCTTGAGGAATCAATTCTCCTTTTAATGGTTTGCCACCATAAATTTCAAAAGAAGCCATGTTTATTGTTTTTTAAAGGGTTTTTTCTGATTTTTTTGCTTGAAATTCGATTTACCTCGATTTTTATTTTGATTCTGGTTAGGACCAATATTCATGTTTCGCAAAATCGTATTTGTATTCATCAGCTCATCTGGATTTTCAAGAATCAATTCTCCTTTTGAAAGTTCCTTTAATTGTTGAGCAATTACATTATTTTCAACCGCGTCGTTATTGTGTTCTAAAAACTGTTTTTTCATGAAATTAGCCATGGTCGTTTTCAAATACTCACGTTCTTTTTCATCAGTTACATCTTTCGCGCCTTCTAAAATACGTTGAGTATAACTCCCATAATGTCCAAAACGAATATTACTTTTTGGATAATCCATGATTTGTGGACGTTCATTCAATGCTTCAGGCTTAGGAATTTCATAAGGAGAATCTACATCCAACATAAAATCTGACATCACAAATAAATGTGTCCACAATTTGTGGCGAAAATCATCAACATCACGTAAATGTGGGTTCAATTGTCCCATCACTTCTATTATTGCTTGTGCTGCTCGATTTCTTTCATCCCTATCTTCAATATGCATGGCATGTGCAATCATATTTTGCACATTGCGACCATATTCTGGAAGGATTAATTTACCTCTTGTTGTATTATATTCCATTTTCAAATTAAAAATTTGATTCCGAATTCTGAATTCTGAATTCCGAATTATTAGTTCTCAAGGAGTTTACCTAGAGCATTATTATATAATTCTTTGGCTTCAGTAACAAATCCAAAATGCTCATCATCCACCATCATTTTACCTTTTGTAACATGTCCTAACAACGTAAAGCTTACACCAGAATCAATCATAAATTCGATAAAATCTTCTTCATGATCTTCGTTCACAGTTACAACTACTCTACCTTGACTTTCACCAAATAGAAATGCATCTTCGCGAATTTCAGAATCAGTTACAATATCAAAACCTAGTTCTCTTGGGAAAGACATTTCAACTAAAGTAATATATAATCCACCATCTGCAACATCATGCGCCGCATTAATTAATTCATTTTGAATCAACCCTTTCACCATGTTCTGCATTGCATATTCTTTTTCAAGATCAAAATGAGGTGCTGGTGATGCTTTTATTCCATGATAAGTAGCTAAATATTCTGAGGATGCAATGTCGTTTACACAATCACCAATAATAAAGATTAAATCTCCTTTTAATTTAAAATCTAATGTCATGATACGGTCCTTATCTTCCAAGATACCTATCATTCCAATTGTTGGGGTAGGAAAAACGGGGATTTCAACACCATCTTTTACAGTTTGATTGTAAAAAGACACATTTCCACCTGTAACTGGTGTTTCGAATTTTAAACATGCCGTTGACATTCCTTTGATTGCTCCAACAAATTGCCAGAAAGATTCTGGATTATATGGATTACCAAAATTCAAACAATTTGTTATAGCACTTGGAATACCTCCAGAGCAAACAATATTTCTTGCAGCTTCAGAAACGGCTATCATTGTTCCTACTTCAGGATCGGCATTAACATAACGGGAATTACAATCCACAGTCATTGCTAAAGCTTTATTCGTTCCTTTTATATTTACAATTCCTGCATCTGAAGGACGATTAGTAGTCATTGTTTTTGTTCCAACCATCGAGTCATATTGCTCATAAACCCAACGTTTAGAAGCGATATTTGGTAATTGCAACATTTTGAACGCCACTTCCTTCAAATCTTCAGGTTGTTTCACATCATCCATGTTGAATTTCTTGAATTCTTGATAATATGCAGGTTCTTTGTATTCTCTATTATATTGTGGCGCTCCACCTCCAAGAACGAGTGATTCAGCAGGAACATCTCCAACCATTTCGCCGTGCATGAAATAACGAACACGATCAGAGTCAGTTACAACACCAATTTCTTCAGCATGTAAATCCCATTTATCAAAAATTCGCTTCACAACTTCTTCTTGCCCTTTTGCTACTACAACTAACATTCTTTCCTGAGATTCCGAAAGTAAAATCTCATATGGCAACATGTTATCTTGTCGTGTTGGAACCAAATCTAACTGAATATCCATTCCAACATTACCACCCGCACTCATTTCACAAGTTGAACAAGTAATTCCAGCTGCACCCATGTCTTGCATTCCGCGAATAGCATCCGTTTGAGCCAATTCCATCGTTGCTTCTAATAATAATTTCTCCATGAATGGATCACCAACTTGAACAGATGGTAAATCATTTGCTGAATCTTCCGTAATATCTTTTGATGCAAAAGCGGCTCCTGCAATTCCATCTTTACCTGTTGCAGAACCAACAATGAAAACTGGATTTCCTGGCCCTGAAGCCTTTGCAGAAATAACTTTTTTCGAATCTATAATTCCAGCTGAAAAGGCATTTACTAGAGGATTCGTATTGTATGAATCATCGAAGAAAACTTCCCCTCCAACGATAGGAATACCAAAAGCATTTCCGTAATCTCCTATACCTTTAGTCACACCTTTAACCAACCATTTTGTTCTATCATTTTCAATATTTCCAAATCGCAAAGAATTTAACTGCGCAATTGGTCTTGCACCCATTGTAAAAATATCTCTATTAATTCCGCCAACACCAGTAGCAGCTCCTTGATAAGGTTCTAATGCACTTGGATGATTATGTGACTCGATTTTAAATACACATCCTAATCCTCCACCAATATCTACCATCCCAGCATTTTCTTCACCAGCTTTTACAAGCATGTGTGGGCCATCTTTAGGCAAAGTCTTTAACCAAACGATTGAATTTTTGTAAGAACAATGCTCTGACCACATCACTGAATAAACAGCAGTCTCGGTAAAATTAGGCGTTCTACCCAAGATTTCTTTAATCATTTCAAATTCATCTTGACGTAAACCAAGATCGATTGCTTGATCCAATGTTGCTTCTTGTTGCAAAGTACTTTCCATAATTAATAAATGTGTTGCAAATGTAATGATTTATTTTTTTTGCTAACTGCATATTGGTCTATTTGCACGGTTTTATTAATTTTTTGAAATTTACATTGTAATTTTGTTCGCACTTAGATTAAAGAAATATTAATTAGATAATCGTTGTCAATTCGCAGCCTGTGTCTCAATAAAATAATATTAAAACACTTCAAAATGGTAAAATAACTTCTTAAGAATCTGTAATTTATAAAAAAATAGATGTAAAAGTATACAATTGATAAAATAATAATTTTTAGGTACTTAATGCAGTGATTATAAAATATTCATATTTCACACCTTTTTTATTAATAAAAGTTATTGAATCTCCGCTTTTATAATAGAACTTAGAAAGCTTACGTTGCCAGATTGCTCCTTTGTAAAAAACAGTAAGATGAATATTTTAGAATTTATAAAGGAATTTCCAGATGAAACCAGTTGTAAAGCTCATTTCAAGATTCAAAAAGAGCATGAAGGCGATATTTGTAAAAAATGCAAATGTTCTAAACATTACTGTTTAAAAGCTAAATGGCAGTGGCAATGTTCTAATTGTAATTTTCGAACTACCCTTAGAAGCGGAACAATGATGGAACATTCAAATATGACTTTTCATAAATGGTATTTAGCAATGTTATTCATGAGTTTCAGTAAAAAAGGAATGTCAGCTTTAGAACTACAGCGACAATTGAATCATAGTAGATATGAAAGCATTTGGTTTATGATGCAGAAAATTCGCGAAACAATGGGAAAAAGAGATAATCTTTATACACTAGAAGGAGCGGTTGAATTTGACGAAGGATATTTTGAAAAAGCAACTTCTGAAAAAGTAAAACTTAAACGAGGTAGAGGAAGTCAACGACAAGCAAATGTAGCGGTTATGGCAGAATCGACACCATTTGAAGATATTGAAACAGGAAACAGGAAAAATAAGTAATCATTGTCGATATTTCAAAATGAAAGTACTTGCAACTCACCAAGGAAAAAAGATAGAAGATACAATTGAAAACAACATTGATGAAAAATCAATCATCTTTTCGGATAAAAGTACAAGCTACATTGACATTGCTAAATATGTTGAAACTCATGTTTTGGTTAAATCCACAAAGGAAACAACAAAAACAACTTTAAAATGGTTTCATATTGCCATAAGTAATGCTAGCAGAACACTTTATAGGAATGTATCATAAAATAAAAGGCAAGTATTTACAACTTTATCTCGATGAATTCTATTACAAGTTAAATCGAAGATGTTTTGGGAATAAGCTCTTTGATAGACTTACATTGGCATTAGCTAAAAGTTACTGGTAAGATAACGGAGATTCAATATAAAAGTTTGTTAAATAGGTAATATATACATAACAAAACTGTTTCATTTCGATAAAAATTTCCCATTTTGGGAATAATCATGGAATCACTGTTTTTTAAAACCCTTAATTTTACTACTGTTCATTTGTTTGGCATATTTTTTACTAGAACGCGAATGCATTGAATTAGACCACGGTGCGAAAACTTTAAAAACGCTTAAAACTGTATTACTATAAATTTCAAAAATCATTCATATTTTTTTTACAGTCTCTAGTTGGGACTGTATATATAATAAACAATTTAATCATGAATAAAACAATTACTACTACGATAGCAGTAATACTGCTATCAGTATCGACTCACTTTTTTTCGCAAACATTGTTTACAAATGGTGCTACTTTATTTGTGAATTCTGGTGGGATTTTGGCCTGCAATGGTGGGTTATCAATTACTAACGCCTCCCTAATAACCAATAATGGTGATGTTTTCGTAACTAAAAATTCAACCAATTTATTACCGGGAACTTTAACGAACAATACAGCTTCCAACTTATCGGGAAATGGAACCTATAAAGTTGAACAAGATTGGATAAACGATGCTATTTTTTCGGCAGGAGCAAGTACTGTTAATCTTTATGGCAATACTGAACAATTTATTACAAGTACTAATAATACAATTTCAGAATTCAATAATTTAATATTGACTGGAAATGGTACTGGAAATAATCGTAAAAAAACATTGCAAAACGTTAATGCAAGAATTTCTGTAACAGGTCAACTTACGCTGAATGACAGAGAATGCTCAACTCAAACAAATGATTTATCTGTTTTAAATCCCTCAAATGGCGCTATTACAAATTCTTTGGTTTTTGGAAATGAAGGTTTTGTTAGCAGCGATATTCCAGGTTACTTGTTGTGGGCTACAAACTCAACTAGTGCTTACAATTTCCCTGTAGGGTCTAGTAACGGAACTTTGAGATACCGTGCAGCAATCATTCAACCAAGTTCTTCCGTTTCAAATCAATATGCTGTCAGAATGAATAATGTTATTGCCGATAATGATGGTTACTTTTTATCTCAGCATGACGCAGATGTTTCTGCTGCCAATACATTGTTTTATCACTCAATAGAACAAACTTCTGGTACGACAAAAGCAGATGTAACATTAACTTATTTCGCTGCCACAGATGGCGATTGGGCGAATTTGGCACATTGGACTGATAATACGAGTATGTGGAATGACATGGGAACAACGTTTCTTGGAGCTCAAACATATTCTTCGGTTCAAAAGGCAAGCTGGGATTTTTCCGATGGTTACCAACCGTTTGTATTAACGAACATTAATGAAGAATTAATTATCCCAAATGTTTTTACACCTAATAATGATGGTGCAAATGATTCTTATTTTGTAACTGCAAAAGGAATTACAGAATATAATATAACTATTTTAAACAGGTGGGGCGATGTTGTATTCGAATCAAATGATATTACAAAACAATGGGATGGAACAACTGGAGGTAATTTATGTACTGAAGGAACTTACTTCTATTTTATAAAAGCAAAATCCGCTGCGAAGGATTTTTTAAAACAGGGTCATATTACCCTTAACTATTAATATATAAACCAAATTATTTCAAGATGAAATTACTTAAATTAACATTACTGAATTCTTTATTATTTGTTTGTTTCAACACTGCGTTTGGACAAAACAATGTGGGAATTGGAACAACAACACCAGATGCAAGTTCTATATTAGAAATGCAAGCCACTAATAAAGGTGTGCTTGTTCCGCGAATGACAACTGTTCAAAGAACGTCAATTGCTTCTCCGGCGAATGCATTATTGGTTTATGATACTGATTTTAATTGTTTTTATTATTTTGTTTCGGCAACTGGATGGCAAAATTTATGTGCAGGAACTGCGGGACCAGCGGGACCAGCAGGACCAGCAGGACCAGCAGGAAATGATGGAGCAGTTGGTGCTACAGGTTTAACAGGACCAGCGGGTGTTGCGGGACCAGCAGGACCATCGGGAGCAATAGGTGCTACGGGACCTCAAGGTGCTACAGGACT
>JBIIWQ010000101.1:0-7122 GCA_044338805.1 Crocinitomicaceae bacterium | reverse complement strand
TTTGGCACATTCTGTTAATTGCGCAATTCCCGCAGCCATTGCAACTGGATTTCCAGAAAGCGTTCCTGCTTGATAAACGGGTCCATCAGGAGATACACACGCCATGATTTCTTTGCTTGCTCCATACGCTCCAACAGGTAAACCTCCACCAATTATTTTTCCGTACGTAACAAGATCAGGCTTAATTCCATAATATTCAGCTGCGCCTGAAAAAGCAACTCTGAACCCAGAAATCACCTCATCAAAGAACAACAATATTCCGTTTTCAGTACATATTTCTCGAAGTGCAAAAAGGAACGTTTTTTCCTGCAAAAGCAATCCGTTATTCGCTGGAATTGGTTCAATAATCGCACAAGCAATTTCACCCTTGTGCTCTGAAATACATTTTTTTAAAGCGTCAATATCATTCAAAGGTAAAACCAAGGTATCCATCGCAACATGTTCTGGAACTCCTGCACTTGAAGATTCCCCAAACGTTACTAATCCACTTCCTGCTTTTACCAGAAGTGCATCTGAGTGACCATGATAACACCCTTCAAATTTGATTATTTTATCTTTTCCTGTATATCCTCGAGCCAAACGCAATGCCGACATAACTGCCTCTGTTCCTGAACTAGTGAAGCGAATTTTATCAATGTATGGATTACGGGCTAAAATCAACTCAGCCAATTCATTTTCTAAACGTGTAGGAGCCCCGAAACTAGCACCATTTTGCAAAGCAGCAACGATTTTAGCATAAACTGCGGGATGATTGTGACCTAAAATAAGTGGACCCCAACTGCAGCAAAAATCAATGAATTCATTGTCATCTTCATCCCAAATCATACAACCATCGCCCTTTTTAATGAAAAGTGGTGATCCTTCGACCGATTTAAAAGCTCGGACAGGTGAATTTACTCCTCCCGGGAAAAAGGTTTTCGCTTTTTCAAAAAGTCCTTCAGATGTTGTTCTTATTATCTTCGTTTGCGTAGACATGTTATCTTCTTTTGAATGCAAAATTATAACTAAATCTAAGGGTACGATAAGATTTTTAATTAATTTCTCAATTGATTATTCTTCTTTATACAGACTGAATATAATAGATTGTAAAATAACATCATATATTACAAAAGGTATTTATGAAATTTGGTAAAATGCAATGCTATTTTAGCGAAAAAATAAATTATTTAATTAACACCAATTTTTTTGTAAGGGTTTTACCATTTACAGTTAGTTTGTTTATATATACCCCTCCTTGTAAATCACCTGCTTTAAAAACAGTTTTGTAAATTCCTGCATTCAAATTTGAATTAACTAAATCAGCTACTTTGTTTCCCATGAAGTCAAAAATTTCCATCTGGACATTTGCATTATTTTCTATTTGATATTCTATTACTGTAATATCACTGAATGGATTCGGGTAGGAATTTATAAATCTAAAATCTAACCGGTTGTTTATTTCTTTAATTCCTGAGGATACGTTTCCTGGCTCTTCAATATCACCAATTGAATTATTAGAGTTTAATTGCATTCCACGAAGAACCAGACTTAAATCTGGATCACCGAATTTTACACCATTAATAGGGTTTGTGACAACCCCATTATCATTATATTCTTGTGTAATTGTATAGTATCTATCATTTGAAGCAAAACCAGCTGTTAGATCCCAAATAAAAGTACTAGTATCACATAAATATGAATTTTCAGTTATTTCTTGCCAGTTTCCCCCTGCATTTAAATCTTTAACATATAAATATAATTCACCATTTGGAATATAGTTAGTATCGGCATACATGTTTATTACTTGATAGCAAATCGTAGCTTTACCTGAATTACTAATTGATGTAATAGGGAGTTGGAAATAATAATTTGAATCAGTATCATTAAATGAGCTGCTTAAATCCCATTCTTGAATAACGGCATCGTAAACCATCATGTCAATACTATTTTCGAATTCATTGTTGGTATCAAAATGAGAGCTTGTCCATGCAAACGCGACGTAACCGTCATTCGACGCAAGTGATAATTCATTCAGCTTAGTTGAACCATCATTTGTTGTTAAATATTGTGCTGGAGTCCATGAAGTACCGTCCCATTCAGAGTATACCATATTACTGTTATAAGTTTCTTCATCTCCGTCAGGATCATTAATCCAAACAGTTAGTACAGCCGCACTATCAGTGTATACAACACCAACACTTGAATTAACACCTGTTAAATCAGAAAGAACACTAGGAGTAGTAATGTACCACGAATCTGCTGTTTCTGTCAAATGAGTATAAAAAATGTCACTTGTTGATGCAATCGCATCTGTTGTAACCCATGTTATCATAGCATCATTATCATCACCCACAGTAACAAATGCCTCACCTTCTGCCCTTCCGCTTTGCGCTGAGCTTTCATCGTCATCTAGTTTCTGAATATGAACAATGCTATCTAAAACTTGATCATAAATTGCAAACCATACGTCTTGTGCTTGCAAAATATCAAACTCATCAGAACCCAAGGGCAGTGTGATGTCGTTATATCTATTTTGAGACCAGGTAATTATTGCGGAGCCGCTAGGAAGTATTGCAACTTTAGGATTTGAAATGGAATTTGAATTCGTTGTTACAATTATTTCATCAGTAAATTCATTAATCGAGTTATCTAATTTAGAAAATAAGATATATCCTGTGTACTGATCATGTTCTAACCAAACTGCATAAAGTGTGTCACCTCTTGTTCCAAAACTTGGTTGTGGATGAAAATCAGGCAATATTAATGTACCCGTATCTTGGAAAGTAAACACGTCAAAATTAAGTAATTGTTCGTTTTCTGTGGACTTATTAAAAATTGATAAGTCTCCAAAATAATCCGAATACCAATCATCCGAATTTACACATTTACTAGGACCAATACCCCAAAGTGTTTTGTAACATGCTTGTCCATATAAATGTATTTCACCACCAAAAATTGAATTTGAAACTTCGGAAGGTAAATTTTGGTATTCAAAACCAATACCCAATCTTGCATCTCCTTTAATAGAGCCTGAGACTTTAACAGCTCCTGCTAATGCAGTCATTTCTCCTCTAATGAAAGCTTTACCATTTAATAAACCAACTATTCTAGTTGTCTCATTTCCATTATTAATAAAACCCCAAATTCCGTTTTGTTCACCAATAACTATTTGTCCAGTTAATGTAGCATATAAACTAAGTCCTGCATCTATACTAACATTTACACCTGATATTCCTAAAGGAAATTTAATTTTTGGGGATTTAAAGGACATTTCAGGTGATTCAAATACCTGATTAGCATTAATTGACAAATTAAAATTATTATTAAGTGAACAATTTGAACCACTCATGTCGAGAGTTTCTGAATAGTTTTTTTGATCTAATAAATTAAAGTTGAGATTTGCGCTAGAAGATGATACATCTATTGATGTTAAATTGGTATAATTATATGAAGCTGAAAAGATAAATTCACCAACTACTTCAAGTGGTCTATTTCCTATTCCTTTTATTGATGCATCAATAATTTCATTTAACGCAAAAATTGGATATATCCCATCAAAAGAAATAGTTGATATAGATGCATCTACAATTACATTATTAACACTGCCGCTAATTAGCCAATGTGGTTTTTGAATTATATTAAATACCAAGGGCGAATCATATGTATCAATTAAGAATGTTCCTGAGACATCATAAAATTCTACCCATATAATTGCATCGGGAACAAGATTTCCCATGTCTAGATCCCAAACAAAACCATCAGAAACATCGGTGTCTGAATAACTGTCATAAGCAATTTGATAATTAGAACTGGTCAAATAGAAAACAGCTTCTACTTCATCCCCGAATAAATTTTCTGCACTTATTGTATTATTAACTCCCGTGATACCTTCAACGAAGGTTCCGTTTAAAATTGAAGTAAGATTTTGAGCCTTTAGTGTAGAAAAAGTCAAAAAAGCAAGAATAAATAGTGGTAGTTTGATCATTGATAAATAGTTGGTTATTACAAATTTATGTAAAAGTTTGTAAAAAACAAAAGATATCAAATATTATTTTTCAGCTTTAATTAACCAATTACCTAGAATGTTACTTGACGATTAATTAAGTCAGTAGAAAATGTCTAAACCATTTACTGAAGAAATAATATAATAGAAGATTGATTTTTTATGATTTTGTATTTAATCAATTAAATTTAAGAGCATAGAGTTATTACAATTTTATGATTTTCTAAACGTGTAGGCGCACCGAAACTAGCACCGTTTTGCAATGCAGCAACAATTTTAGCATAAACTGCCGGATGATTGTGCCCTAAAATAAGCGGTCCCCAACTGCAGCAAAAATCGATGAATTCATTGTCGTCTTCATCCCAAATCATACATCCATCACCTTTTTTAATGAAAAGTGGCGATCCTTCGACCGATTTAAAAGCTCTGACCGGTGAATTTACGCCTCCAGGAAAAAAGTTTTCGCTTGTTCAAAAAGTCCTTCAGATGTTGTTCGTTTGATGCCTTGAATCGTATCCATAATATGTATATTTGCTAACACTAAAACAAAGTTAGTCATTATAAGTTCTATTGAATGAGTCATTTTGAAAACACATTGTTGTTTGCGCAGCAATTAGATGCTATGGATCCCTTAAAATCGTTCCGAGATAAGTTCCATTTCCCAAATTTTCATGAAAACACAATACGTTATTTCACGGGAAATTCATTGGGGCTGCAACCAAAGTCAACGAGAGAGTATATTATTGAAGAATTAGACGCTTGGGCGAAATACGGTGTTGAAGGCCATTTTTTAGCAAAAAAACCATGGTTCGCTTACCATGAAAATTTGACGAATAAAGCAGCGAAAGTTGTTGGGGCATTGCCAATTGAAGTGGTTGTTACACATTCATTGACGACCAATCTTCATTTATTGATGGTTTCGTTTTACAGACCAGAAGGAAAAAGAACGAAAATACTGTGTGAAGCGAAAGCTTTTCCGAGTGATCAATATGCTTTAGAATCGCAAGTGAAATTTCACGGTTTAGATGTAGCGGAACATTTGGTTGAAGTGGCTCCAAGAGAAGGAGAACAATTGATTCGAGAAGAAGATGTTTTAGCGAAAATTGAAGAACTTGGTGATGAATTAGCATTGGTAATGATTGGTGGTGTGAATTATTATACGGGTCAATTATTTGACATGGAAACGATTACAAAAGCAGGACACAAAGTCGGCGCTTTTGTAGGATTTGATTTGGCGCATGCTGCTGGAAATATCAATTTAAAATTACACGATTGGGGAGTTGATTTCGCCGCTTGGTGTGGATATAAATATTTGAATTCTTCACCTGGAGGAGTGAGTGGAATATTTGTTCATGAACGCCATTCATATAATCCAGAACTACCTCGTTTTGCTGGTTGGTGGGGTTATGATAAAGAAACGAGATTCCTGATGCAGCCAGGTTTTAATCCGATGAAAGGCGCAGAAGGATGGCAACTGAGTAACGCTCCAATTTTAGGAATGGCCGCACATTTGGCATCACTTGATATTTTTGAAGAAGCTGGAATGGATCGTATCGGTGCGAAAAGAGACTTGATGACTGCCTTTATGGAATTTGTAATCGATGATATTTCAGAAAAGAATAAAGACCGGTGTACATTTGAATTAATTACGCCGCGCGACAAAACAAAAAGAGGTGCTCAATTGTCAATAATGGCAAAAGGGCAAGGAAAAGCATTGTTTGATGCACTTTCAGATCTCGGTGTTGTGGCAGATTGGCGCGAGCCAAATGTAATCCGAATCGCTCCGGCACCATTATATAATTCATACGAGGATTGTTATTGGTTCGGGCAATTATTAGAAAAAGCAATACAGTAAAATAATTCGGGATTCGTAATTTTGAATTTGGGATTTTTGAAAATTGTGAGTAACTTAATTTAGGGTATTCACAAAAGAAAAAAGTAAATGATTAAAAAATTTGAAGATTTAGGAGTTTGGCAAGAAGCACGAGAATTGTGCAAAGAAATTTTCAGCCAAATTTCTGAAGGTAATTTTTCAAAGGATTTTGCACTGGTTAATCAAATCAATCGATCAAGTGGTTCGGTTATGGATAATATAGCAGAAGGATTTGGCAGGTCAGGAAATAAAGAATTCATTCAATATTTGTCAATTAGTAAAGCATCGTGCACTGAAGTAAAATCGCAATTATACCGTGCTTTGGATCGTAACTATTTGAAGACAGAAAAAGCAGAGGAATTAAATGCAAAAACCCAAAGCCTCATAAATCAATTAGGAGGTTTTATACATTATTTAAAACAATCAGAATATAAAGGATCAAAATTCAAGGATACAGATTTAGTTTATTTCCCAAATCATGAATCCCGAATCCCAAATCCCAAATTGTAAAAAGCATGGAAAACAATAAAAGTGTTATCATCGTTGGAGCTGGATTAGTTGGCTCACTTTGGTCAGTCTATTTATCACGAGCTGGTTATAAAGTAACAATCTATGAACGTCGATCGGATATTCGCAAGGCTGAAATTTCGGCTGGAAAATCGATTAATCTTGCACTATCAACACGAGGTTGGAAAGCATTAGATGCAGTTGGTGTGGGAGATGAAATTCGAAAAATTGCACTTCCAATGTATGGAAGAATGATGCACGATTTGAAAGGAAACCTAACGTACCAACCTTATGGTAAAGAAGGCCAAGCGATTTATTCCGTTGCGAGAGGAAAAGTAAATGCGGTGATGATGGACATGGCCGAAAAGAAAGGAAATGCAACAATCCATTACAACCACGATTGCAAAAAAGTGGATTTGAAAAATGGAATCGTTTCCTTGACAAATACCTTGACAGGAGAATCCTTTGAAGCAAAAGCAGACTTGATTTTTGGCGTGGATGGCGCTTTTTCAGCTGTTCGTTATAATTCCATGCAAAAACTAGATCGCTTCAATTACAGCCAAAATTTTGTAGCAGATGGTTACCGCGAAATTTTATTACCTGCAAATGCCGATGGTTCCTACAAAATGGACAAAAATGCATTGCACATTTGGCCGCGTGGCCGCTTTATGATTATTGCATTGGCAAATGAAGATGGTTCCTTTACGTGTACGCTATTTATGCCGCATACAGGAGGCGATTATTCCTTTGATAAACTAAC
>JBIIWQ010000100.1:0-7134 GCA_044338805.1 Crocinitomicaceae bacterium | reverse complement strand
ATACTTATATAGGAAAAGGTGGCGCAAATCAGGTTTTTATAGGTTTAAGTTCTAATTTAATAAAGAAAAGAAATACAACACTTTCAATTGGGGCTAATTTGAGTTACCTATTTGGCGCTTCAACAAATGAAAGAAGAAGCCAATTAATAGGTGACGGACTTTTGGGAGGTGTAGATTGGAAAGCGTTAAGAGTAAATTCCTTTTATTACGATTTAGGATTGTATTTGCGCCAGACTATTCGCGAAGTTCATCATCTTACTTTTGCTGCAACAGTTGACCCTGGACAAAATATTAAAGTTACTCAAGATGAATATTTGTTTTTTGGATCAGTTGGGAACCCTTTGCAATATGATACGTTAAATGCTTCTGTAGATCAAAGCGGAAAGATACATTTACCCACAACCGCAACAGTAGGATTGAATTATAATTTCTGGTTTAAGGATATTACTAGAAAGAATTCAACTAGAAATTCTGAAATTGGAGTGCACCTGAATTACTCGACGACTGATTGGACAAAATTTTCAAATAGTTTTGCCACTTCTAATAATTTATTAGCAACCAATAAATTTACGGTTGGAATTCAATATACGCCGGAACGTAGTTTTTTAGAGAAATCCGCAAATGCTTCATTTTTGAGCACTGTTAGATATAGAGCTGGGTTTTATCAGTATAAATTACCCTATAGTTATGGAGGTCAGCAGCTTTCTGATATGGGAGCAACACTTGGATTTGGGATACCAATTTTAGCTCAGCAATCATTGTCCAGTGTCAATATTGGTTTTTCAGCAGGGAAAAGAGAAACAAGTGCAACCGGATCATTAAATGAAAAATACATTGGAATTAATCTAGGAATTGTATTGGCACCAGCCAATTTTGAAAGATGGTTCCGTAAACGTAAATTAGATTAATTGTATTCAAATATGAAATTCAGAATCCTTCTTGTTCTTTTTATAGCGGTTTCTGTATTTGGCAATTCTCAAGAACTTTCTTCTGATACTGAAAAATGCATCTATTTTAAAAAGTTAGGAGACAAAGCATTTTCCAATAGTGATTTTTCTAATGCGGTAGATTTTTATTTTAAAAGTGAAAAGAACTGTAATTCTCTTGAAAAAATCTATTTCGATAAATTGATTACCAGTATTAAAAATACGATTACCAATTCAAAAGATATTACGCTTAAAGCGAAATATATTGACTCCTTAGAATTGGCATATGTCAAAGCAGAGAGTAATGGTTTTTACGATCAAACGAATGATTTAATTAGAGCTGCCTTTATTTTAAAATCTACTAAACCCGATTATAAAAAGGTCGATGAATTGTTTGTCAGAGCAATGACAAACAAAAGTATTACATTAAGTGAAACTCAAATAACATTATACTTTTCGAATTTGTACACTTTATTTCTTGACATTCATCGAGATGATAAACCAGCGTTGAAAAGAAGAATAATTAAAGAATATTTCGAATTATCTCAAGTTCTTATCTCTGAGAAAATGAGTGACAAAACAAAAACGAATCTAGATCTGTATTTTAATACGGTTATCAAAGATTGCCAAACAATATTGCCAGATGTTGAAATTTATTTAAATACATTATCTAAAAATGAAAAGGAAAAACAGACTGAATTAACTAATTTAAAAATAATTTTAGAGCTGAATAAGTGTGAATCAAGTCTTTTTTATGATGATATAATTGATTCTTTAATCGCAATTGAACCTTCAGTAGATTTGTACCTAACATCCTCAAATTGTTTGAGTATTAGAAATGAATACAGCAAGGAATTTTCTACTTTGTTTTTTGCAAAAAAAATAGCCAAAGAAGAGACTGTAATTAACGAGATAGATTATTTAAGTGCTAAATCATTATTTAATGCAAAAAATTATACCGAGGCTTATAAAATTGCAATAATTGTCAAGGGAGCCTATTTAGGTGAAGCATGTATTTTGGCAGCACAATGTGTTGCCAAGTCCACAGACTCTTGTGGCAGTAATAATATTGAACAAAAGTTAAATTTATTCTATGCTTATAAGTTGTTATTGAAAGCGAAAGAAGCTGGAATTGAAGCGCCAAACTTGATGACAGAATATTTCGCTAACCTTCCTAACGATACTGAGTTAGCATCAATTTATTTAAAAAAAGGGCAAGAGGTAAATTTGAGTTGTTGGGGAGTTAAAGTTTTAATACCACAATAATGAAAAAAATCAGTGTAATCACTCCACTATTTCTTGTTCTAGTGACGTTAAGTAGTATTCTTAATTCATGTGTGAATGATTTAGAATCAATCCAAAAAGTAACATACGATCCAAAAGCTCCTGATGAAGTGACAAAGAACCTCAGAGTTTTTTACACAGATTCTGGTTACGCAAGAGTAGAGGTGTTTGCTTCTTTAGCTGAGACATATTCCAAACCAATTGCTATCATTAAGTTAAAAGATGGAATAAAAGTTAATTTCTTTAGTGCGGAAGGGAAAATTATATCAACACTTACAGCATTGTATGGAGAAGTTAATTATGCGAATGGAACATTTTTAGTTCGAGATTCAGTGCAGTTAGTGAACCATGAGAAACATCAACGCATGGCAACTGAAGCCTTATATTGGAATCAAAAAGATAGTTCAATTTATACAACATCGAATGTAGTTGTTCGCTCTCCAGAAGGTGTTTTATATGGTGATGGCATTCGAACAAAACAAGATTTTTCTGAATACGAATTTTTAAAGCCTTATGGGAAATTCAATTTTGGCAAATGATAATAATTTAATTTTTTAACATAGTAACTTTACATACTTAAAAACATACTATCATGAATTTTTATAATAAAGTAATGCTTTATTTTTGGTTGGTCGCAGCCATAATTATATTTATAATTACCTCATACATGAGCTATTCAGAAGGAATTAAGAAATGGGGGTTTTATTACATTTTTGTTGCATCAGCATTTTTAATGTTTTTAGTTAAACGATGGATGATGAAAAGGATGCAGAAACATTTAAATTATTTAGAGGAACAAAAAAAGAATAAAAAGTAAAATTCCATTTATCCTCGATTAAGAATGTTTATATAACTAATGGAATATTGAACACAATTCGTTACTTTTTAATTGTAAGGTATTCTATCTTAGTTAAAAATCTCATTTTAAGAGATGGTTGTAACTTTTAATGATGTCAGATTGTCCAACATAATTATATGAGGTTAAGTTCGTTTTTAATGATTTGTTTTATTTCCATTATTTGCACTGCAAGTTTTGGTCAAAAATTATTGAGTGGAACAATTTTAGACGAGCGCAATATACCTATACCTTTCGCTAAGATATACGCTAAAAACAATGCTGAATTAAGAACGGTTGCTGATGCAAAAGGCTATTATGAACTTAGACTTTTTGTCGGGGAATATTTCTTAGTAATTAACTCTACTGGTTATCTTGAAAGAGAAACATATGTAATGATTAATGATCAAGATATCATTCGAGATGTACAATTGTTTCCTGCCACAGTTAAAGATTTGGAAGACATTGAAGTTTCTGCTAAAAAATCAAATCCTGGCCGTGAAATAATGCTTAAAGTTGTTAAGAAACGTGATCAAATTAATCCTTGGAATTATCCTCATAGTGTTGAAGGATACATAAAAGCAACAGAAACTCTTGATAAAAAAGAAAAAGAAGGTAAGAAAAAAGGTGATAAGAAAGAAGATACAGATGTAAATAGTATAGAAGATCCATTTGACGAGGAGCGCAAAAAACAAGCTGCATTTGCCGAAAGCATGAATCTTGTAGAGGTGCAATTCACACGTTATTTTTCCCCACCAAATGATGTAAAAGAAGTACGTAACGCATACGAAAAAAGAGGTAATGACCAAAATTTGTATTACACAACAACAGTAAAATCTAATTTTAATTTTTTTGAAAATTTATTGCAACTAAATGATTTGCATCAATCACCAGTGAGTTCACCCATATCTGGACCTGGAATATTATCCTATAAATATCGTTTGGAAGAACAATATGAAGAAAATGGACAAATCATAAATCGAATAAAAATTATCCCACGAAGCACTTCAACTTCAACCTTAGAAGGCTATATCTGGGTCGTTGATTCGCTGTGGCTCATTCAAAAATTAGAGTTGACAATGAACAAGGGTAATTTGTTGATTTATGATTATTTTACGATTCGTCAAACCTTTGAGCATCCTGGTGACAGCCTTTGTATATTAGTTAAACAAGAATTAGATTATGGAGTGAAATACAAAGATCAAACTTCAACATGTAAAACAACAGCAGATTTTTCCAATTATAAATTTAATTCAGGATTTTCAAATAAGTTTTTCGGGAATGAATTATCAATTACAGAAAAAGAGGCTTATGAGAAAGATTCAGCCTTCTGGAGTCAAACAAGAACAGTTTCTTTAACAGAACAAGAAAAGGCTTTTATTCTGGCAAAAGACAGTATTCGTGATTACCAAAATAGAAAAGAATATACAGATTCAATTGATTTAATATTTAATAAAGTAACCGCATTGAAGGTTCTATGGTTTGGAGTTGATCATAGAAATAGGGCAAAAAAATCTCAATGGACAATAAGTTCTATCGCTGCAACATCCAGACCGCTATACATTGCAGGACCTAGAATTGCACCTAGTTTTTATTATTTTAAAAAATGGGATGACCAACGGACACTCGATTCTTACACCGAAATGTCGATAGGTATATTAAACAGCGATATTAAAGGTCAAACCTATTGGAGATATCTCTATGATCCCTTTCATTTTGGTAGAGTAAGCATCGATTTATCTCATGATTTTGATGTAATTAGAAGTTATGATGCAATAACTCAGATTTACAAACGTGAAAACTTTATTGAAACCACCCAAGGTTCAATCAATCATGATTATGAATTATTCAATGGTTTTTATTGTGAAGTTGATCTATCTTATGCTCAAAGAAAAAGTTTGGAAGGATATAAATTCTTAGACATTTTTGACAATGCAATTCCTAATTCTGACCCAACAGAATTTGAAAAATATCAAGCATTAATAGGTGAAATGACTTTAAGATACACGCCAAAGCAAAAGTATATGCGAGAGCCCAATAGGAAAGTTCTTTTAGGATCAAGTTTTCCAACCTTCTATGCAACATACGAAAGAGGAATCCCAAAATTATTTGGCAGTGATGTTGACCATGAGTATCTGAGAGTTGGAATTATGCAAACATTTAAGATTGGCACAATTGGCACATCTTCTTACCATATTACGTCGGGTAAATTCTTAAGTTCAAAAAATTTATATGCTGCAGATTTTAAATTCCAAAGAAGAAGTGACCCAATTTGGTTTTCAAACCCATTATATTCTTTTCAAGGATTAGATTCCTCATTGCCTTCGGAAGATATTTTTTATGAAGCACATTTCGTTCATCATGATAATGGCGCAATAATAAATAAAATACCGTTTATGAAAAAAACAGGTATAAGTTTAGCGATGGGAATAGGAGCATTGTATGTTAAAGAATATAATTGGCAGCATTATGAAATATTTGCTGGTCTAGAACGTAATTTTAAGTTTTCTAAAAGACGATTAAGAATAGGATTATACGGTGTTTTGTCTGATGGTAATCAGATTGCACCTAGGGCCAATTACAAAATTTCATTTGCTATTTTAGATGATAGAAATATGAAATGGAATTTCTAATTCCACTTCTATAATTTTATTGTCTCTTTTCTTATCTTTGAGAAAAATAAGCTAGTTATGTACGGAAAAATGAAAGACCATCTTCAAGCTGAAATAAAAGCTATACAAGAAGGAGGAATATATAAAAGAGAACGAATTATTACAAGTCCTCAAGGGGCAAAAGTAACAGTTAATACTGGCGATGAAGTAGTTATCATGTGTGCTAATAATTACCTAGGACTTTCTTCTCAACCCGATGTTATTCAAGCAGCAAAAGACACCTTAGATACGCATGGTTTTGGAATGTCATCTGTTCGTTTTATATGTGGAACTCAAGATATTCACAAAGAATTGGAAGCAAAAATTGCGAAATTTTACGGTACTGAAGATACGATTTTATATGCCGCAGCTTTTGATGCAAATGGAGGAGTTTTTGAACCACTTTTTGGCGAAGAAGATGCAATCATCTCAGATGAATTGAACCATGCTTCGATTATTGATGGCGTTCGTTTGTGTAAGGCAAACAGATACCGATACAAACATTCTGATATGAATGATTTGGAAGAACAATTGAAAAAAGCACAAGCTCAGCGTTTTAGGGTAATTGTTACTGATGGTGTTTTTTCCATGGATGGAGATATTGCTTTAATGGATAAAATTTGTGATTTAGCGGATAAATATGATGCATTGGTTATGACAGATGAATGTCACTCAGCTGGTTTTATTGGGAAAACTGGTCGTGGTGTTCCTGAATATTGCAATGTTATGGATCGAGTAGACATCATTACTGGGACTCTTGGTAAAGCACTTGGTGGAGCGATGGGTGGTTATACTACAGGTAAAAAGGAAATCATAGAATTACTTCGCCAACGTTCTCGACCATATTTGTTTTCGAATTCATTAGCGCCAGCAATTGTTGGTGCTTCTAACAAAGTTTTTGACATCCTTAGTTCTACAACAGAATTGCGCGACAAGTTAGAATCAAATACGAAATATTTTAAAGAAAGAATTATAGCAGCTGGTTTTGACATCAAACCGGGAGATTCACCAATTGTTCCAATTATGTTGTATGATGCTGCACTTTCTCAACAATTTGCTGATGCTTTATTGAAGGAAGGTGTATATGCAATTGGATTCTTTTTCCCTGTAGTTGCAAAAGGCGCTGCGAGAATTAGAACTCAAATTTCCGCTGCACATTCAATTGCAGATTTGGATAAGGCAATTGCAGCTTTTATTAAGGTTGGAAAGGAATTGAACGTAATAAATTGATTTTTAAGTTTTTCATTTTAAGCCTATAAATTTATAATTTGTAGGCTTTTTTTGTGAAAAATAGTTTCCGAGAATAAAAGTCGGTTACAATTGTTTTGTTATTTTTGAGCTAGACATTTTTATGAAATTCATTATATACATATTTGTTTGTTGCTTTTTCGCAAATACACTTGTTAAAAGTGTTATGAATTTGTCAATGGATAAAGAT
>JBIIWQ010000099.1:0-7169 GCA_044338805.1 Crocinitomicaceae bacterium | reverse complement strand
GACAAGTTTTAAGTGTTATTTGCATAGTAGAAGAAAAAACAACAAAAATTTCAAGAAAATTAGCTGCAAATTTTAAAGTAAATTGATGCTTTAATCTTTCCTGAAAGTGTGCACATCGTTGTGACTTTCCTCGATTTGATCTTTTATTTTTTTGATGGTTTTGGTCAATAGAAACATATCCGCAGTTACATTATTACCTAACCAAACCCAACTTTCTTCTTCATCTTCAATGGCCATTGCCATGTGATAAAGCATTTCAAATCCATGCGCCAAAAGCCATTTTTGAGCCATTTCATTTCCTTCTGCGGCATTGATCATCGCCATTAAATGTGGGTAACCATTGGTAGTCAACCAATTACGTGCCTCTTGTTTAAGGGAAATTGCGTAAGTTGCCATGACTAATTCGTCGTAGCCATTATCACGCAACCAAAAAAGGATTTCTTCATTTCCTTCGATTGCTTTTGCCCATGCTAAGATAATTTTTGGAGGATAATCAATCGGGTAGACAGTCACTTTTATAACATCATTTGCCTCTTTTGGATTGGCTTTTCCCTTTTTTTTGAACCAGCTGAACATCTTTTATTGTTTATTTAAAAGAACCACAAGGCTACAAGAATTGCTGTTATAATACAGATTAAATCTACCAATAACATGGTGCCCAACGTATAACGTGTATTCCGAACATTTATTGACCCAAAATAAACTGCAATTACATAAAATGTTGTTTCAGCGCTACATTGAAAAATACAGCTCAACCTACCTGTCAATGAGTCTGGCCCAAATGTTTGCATGGAATCAATCATAAAACCTCTAGAGCCACTTGAACTAAAGGGACGCAACATGGCAACAGGTAAAGAATCAGTAATCTCTTTGGAAACCCCAACCATATAGAAACCATTTGAAATCCATTTACTGATGACTTCAAAAAGTCCGCTATTACGAAAGAGTGAAATAGCAACGAGCATTCCCAAAACATATGGGAAAATTGCAACTGCTGTATTTAACCCGTTTCTTGCACCAACAACGAACGCATCGAAAATAGTTGTTTCCTTTTCTTGGAATTTTTTCTCATTTCTAAAGGAAAAGAGTAAGGTAAAACCGATAATTGCCAAAAGTAAAAAACTTGAAAAATTAGTTGTGAAATAATTTTTCCCAATCAAGTCCAAACTGCTCACGTAGAAAAGTAAACCCACAATTCCTGCAATTATTGAAAACAAAGCAACCAATAATGTTGCACTGTTGAAATTAATTCGTTGTCTGATTCCAACAATTAAAAATGCAGCTATGGTACCAATAAAAGAAGTGATAATACAAGGTAACATTACATCAGCTGGATTTGCAGCATCTTGTGCAGCACGATAACCAATAATTGAAGTAGGAATCAACGTCAAACCAGCTGCATGCAAACACATGAACATGATTTGTGCATCACTCGCTTTTTCTTTTTCAGGGTTTATTTCCTGCAAACTTTGCATGGCCTTTAATCCAAAAGGAGTTGCAGCAGAATCCAAACCAAGCAAATTGGCAGAAAAGTTTAAAGTCATATAGGAAATTGATTCATGTCCTTTTGGGATCGATGGAAAAACTTTCATGAAGAACGGACTCAATCGGCGTGCTAAACGCTCAGTTGCACCTGAATCAATAAGTAATTGCATTATTCCACAGAAAAAAGCTAAATACGCCATCAATGGTAAGATTAAGTCGAAAAGACTCGTTTTACACGTTTCTAATAATCCATCTGATTTTTGTAATCCGCTATAGATTTGTACTGTTTTGTTCTTGTAAACGTAAGTCGTATCTACATCTGAAGAATTGAAATCTACTATAACTGTTGATTCAGGAGCAATTTTCAGTGAATCTTGTAAACTTTTAGGAAGTTTGGTCAGGTATTTCTCACCAATTAAAACTGGATTGTCCTTTTTCCCATTCAACATATAATCAATTGAATAGTGATTAGAAGTGAAAAGTCCTGCAACGATAAAGAATATCGATGAAATAAAAATAACAAGCCAAAATCTACTTAATACCATTTTACGAATATCAGATAATATCTGAATGAATTAGTAAGTGAAAGGAACAATCTTTCAACAATTGAATGTCTATTATTAGTGAATCTTAATTTTTTAAGAATATTTATTGAAATTTCATGCAGTAATTCACGAAATTATCAAATATCACCCTACCTAAATTCCCTGAGATCTCTGGGTGAAATTGAACTCCAAAAAGTGGGAGGGAAGCGTGTTGCATAGCTTCATTAACACATGCATCTGAGGTTCCTACTAATTTAAATCCAGGAGGAATGGAAATTGTTTCACAATGATCTTCCATCATTTCAAATTCGGTTGGGAGTTTATCAAACAAGGGACAATCTTCAAATACTTCTATAGTTTGCCAATCACGATCTTCTCGCATTCTTGAACCAAAAGCACCAAAAACCAATCCCATCAATTGATGACCGAAACAAATTCCTAAAACTGGAATTGTTGTTTCTTTGATCCATGCTAATTTTTGAATGAAGGGTAGAATATTTTGCTCAGTTATTAAAAGAGGTGCTCCAGTAATAATAACACCTGTAAACTTATTTAAATCTTCTTCTTTGAAATCTAAAATTGGAAGAGTTTTAAAGTCACTAAATTCATCGATAATTTCCTCGATGTAATGAGTATAAGAACTACCGCAATTTAGTATTAGGATCATATGTCTAATTTACCAATTCCTTGTCTAATTATTTCTGGGGCTGAGCCAGTGCAGTCGATTATTGTAGATGCTTCAAGATTTCCAAATCCTCCGTCAATAATCATTTCAACATCGTCATCGTAACGCTCATATATCGCATAAGGATCAGTGAAATAATCCATGATTTCATCTTCTTGATTGTGCAAGGAAGTAGTTGCAATTGGATTTCCTAATTCCTTTACAATTTCTAATATGATATTATTATCGGGAATTCGAATTCCGATTTCTTTTCTATTCGTATCAAACAACCGTGGAATCTCATTTGTGGCATTCATTATAAATGTAAAAGGACCAGGTAATGATTGTTTAAGTAACTTGAAAATCGGTCGGTCAATTTGTTTTACATAATCGGATAAATGACTCAAATCATGACAAATAATCGAAAATTGTGCTTTACTGAGTTTGATGTCCTTTAACTTGGCTAAGTTATTCAATGCTTTTTTGTTGAATAAGTCACAACCCATGCTGTAAACAGTATCGGTTGGAAAAATAATAACGCCACCTTTTTTCAATACGTCAACGGCTTGTTTGATTAGCCTTGAGTCAATATTGTTTGGGTTTATTTCTACTAGCATATGTGAATAAAGGCTTTTTAAATTAATTTCATGCTTCTATGTTTAGTCAGTTCAAAGATAACATAAAAGTCAATTAACACTTCTGTAAATGGACTTTTGGATTGTTTCAAACGCACTATTCTATGGTGTCTTTGTATATTTTACATGAGATTGCACGGTGATCACTAAATGCTTCTTTTTGAATTTCAAAGTGAGTTGAGATCAAATTATCCGTATGGAAAATATAATCAATTCTTCCAGCAGGCACTTTTCCAACATAGGTGGATCCGATTCCAGATGAGCAGTTTCTAAATGCATCGATTAAAGATTTATTAAATTGATTATAAGCATACGACATTGGAGTGTCATTAAAATCTCCACACACAATTGTTGGGTATGGGGAAGTAAGCGCATGTTCCATTACCGTTCTCGCTTGCTCTGCACGTTTTGGATAAGCAATTCGTAATTTATCTATCATTAATCGTATAGTAGATTTTTCTACTTTTTCACCTGTTTCATCTTGAAAATCGGAATAATCTTCTTGCTCTAGTCGAATAGACTGTAAATGAACATTGTAAACACGAAAAGTATCTTGGTTTTTTACAATATCAACATAGATGCAGTAATTGAAATCGTTTACACCTTGAGATGAAAACATTACATCTCCTTTTGCAATTAACTCATATTTGGAAAGGATTGTTACACCAAAATTTTGGCGTCCACGCAATTTGTGTGCATATCTTTCGTGATAATCTTTTATTCCAAGAAGCGAAATTAGCGTGTCTCTTGTAGAGAATTTTGTTGGTTTATCTTGATGATAAAATTCCTGAAAACAAATAATATCTGGATTTTTATCCTGGATATATTGAAATATTGCATTTCGTTTAGTAAATCGGTCCGCTTCATCTGAAGTATATAAATCAAAAAGCCGAACGTTATAACTCATGATGTTCAGAATTCTATCTTCAGAAGGTAATTCTGTTTCGTCTGAGCCTATAGCAATCATCCTGAAATGTAATTTCCCTCCAATTATAAGAACCGCTAAAGTAATTAATGCCCATTTAGATTTTGCTAAAGACCAAATAACTAATAATAAAAGTGTGCAAAATAAAATAACTGGATAAGCTAACCCAAAGAACGGTAGTAGTTTAAATGTATTAGGATGAACAAATGGTGTAAGATAAGCCAACAGCAATCCAGACAAACATATAATTGTAAGTACTTTCAATAAAGTTGAAAAGCGTAATATTTTCTTTAATATTTTACCCATTTTTACTTTGGTTGAATAGAATTTCTTTTTCAGTTTTTGTCAACGAATCGTATCCTGATTTTGAAATTTTATCCAATATTTTATCAATTATTATTTGTTTTTCCTTTGCTTCAGCGTTGTAATCTTCATCGCTTTTAAACTTTGGACCTCTTGTTGCTCCGCCTTTTTTGACCTTTAATTTTTTGTTTGAACTAAAGAGATTACGAAAGAAACGAATTAATGAATCACCAATCATTTGCGTACGATTAATCAAATTTGAACTACTATATAAATTATGAACAGAAACCATCCCAATAATAACTCCACCAATATGCGCAAAATGAGCTGTCCCATCATTTAATCCTAAAGATAGTAAATCTGTCAAAACAAAAAAGCCTGCTAAGATTATTAGTCGAACAGGAAAGACACCGAACAAATTGACTTGTAAATTTGGCCTATGAAACGCTAAAGCCGCAAAAATTGCCATAACGGATCCTGAAGCTCCAACAACAACAATCTTTTCATTTTGAAGTGTTGGAAAAATTAAATGTGCTAGGATTTCTAAAATTCCGCCTGCAATTCCTCCAATTATATAAGTATATAACAGTCTCTTTTGATCAAATAATTGTTCAAACATTTTTCCTGAGAAGTACAAGAAAAGCATGTTCATTAAAAAGTGCCAAACAGTGAAATGTGCGAAAATACTGGTTATTATTCCCCAGGGGTGAAAAATAAATTCGCCTAAATCAGTATTCAACGAGAAGATGTTTGGTAGAATAGAACCTACAAAAGAATCGAATGTTCCGCCAATCAATCTGCCAAAAACTTGTAATACTTGAAGCATTAAAAAGATTATAGAATTGATAAAAATCAATCTTATAGTCATTCCACCATACTGATACTGGTGTTTTAAATCATCTATAAATGTTCGTTCAGTTTGCATCTTACCAAAAATTCTTTTTGTCTGTTTTGCGCCAAATTAAAACGAGTGAAATTCCGACAATCGCACCACCAACATGCGCCAAGTGGGCAATTTGATCGTGTTGCATTTTTATACTACTGTAAATTTCAAAAATCAAGTAGGCTCCAATCAAAAACTTTGCTTTAATTGGAATTGGTGGAAACAACAACATTAATTCTGTGTTTGGAAATAATACAGCAAAACCAGCCAAAACGCCAAATAACGCTCCAGAAGCGCCAACCATGTTGCTAGTAGTTAAATCGTAATATCGTTGAATAATTTCACCTTGACGCTCATTACTGAAAGTTATTTCCGATAAATAATTATTTACTATTTTGTGATTGAGAACATCAATATCAATTCCCATTGCGACAATTGATTTTTTCAATTCCATTATTTCCCAAACTCCAATTGAGTTGTAGAGAATAAAAGCACCTAAACCAGACGCCATGTAAAAAATGAAAAAGCGTTTTGCTCCCCATAATCGCTCCAAGTGTGATCCAAACATTACCAATAAGAGCATGTTGAATAAGATGTGCATGAAATCTGTTAGACTGTGCATGAACATATGCGTTATTACCTGAAATGGCTGAAATAAAGCAGAATTGAAATAATGAGCTCCTAAATATTGACCTACATCGATTCCCTTGTTCATTAATACTAGTGATACAATATAGAGCATCACATTTATCAATAAAAGATTCTTTGTTACCTGCGGAATGTTATTTAAAAATGAGAACATATTAAAATTTTAATGCGATTTCTTCAATCGTTAATGTTTGAATTATTTTTTTTCCTCTTGGTGTAAAAGAATGCTCAGGACACTGAAACAACTGTTCTACTAATGCTTCAGCTGATTCATTATTTGGTATCGTTGATTTTCTTTTTCCAGATGCAGAGGCAATAGATTGAACGATAACATGCGCAATTTCGCCTTTACCAATTTCTTGATAAGCAATACTTTCTAAAATTAGGTTGATACAATCATGTATATTTTCTTCCTGTAAGACAGAAGGAATAGCCGATAGCAGTAAGTTGTGTTCTTGAAATTCTCCAAAAAAGCCCAATCGTTCAAGCATAACCTGATTGTTTACCCATTCGTTTTTTTCATTACTTGAGAATTCTCTTACTAAAGGAAAAAGTAATTTTTGAGAATTTATTGGGTTGGAAATGAATTTATTAATTAGCTCGTCATAAATAATACGTTCAGTTGCTCTTTGGCAATCAATCACCAAAATCCCTGATTTGCAATTGGTCATGATATATTTTCCGCGAATAAGAAAATTCTTAGCAGCAATGTTGTCTACTTCTAAATCTAATTCAATTGGTTCCTGTATTTGAACTTCTTCCTCAATTTTATAGAAATTTTGCCAATCCTTAGGCGTTACGTCAGATGTTCCAAATCCTTCAGCTTTAATTGCTGTTGTAAATGCATTTCCAGTTTTTACTGGTGAAGCTTGAAAAGGATTATAATTTTTATTGACGTGAATAGTTGGTTCAACAGCCGGTTTTGAATGCATGTCATAGGGAATATCAAAACTCGTCTCGCGGTTAAAGTCCAAAGTTGGAGCAATATTATATTTCCCAAGTGCTTGACGCACACTGCTAAGAATAATAGAATAAATTAATTTATCTTCCTCAAATTTGATTTCCGTTTTCGTAGGATGTA
>JBIIWQ010000098.1:0-7171 GCA_044338805.1 Crocinitomicaceae bacterium | reverse complement strand
TCTTTGTTCAAAGGTTAATTGTTTGTGCTTCATAATCCAAATTTTTAACTTTTTGAGGATTATTCCTAATCTTGTGTTAGGGTAATCCTTTTTTATTAAAAACTTGCATTAGCAATTGAATCTAGTAGGTGTTTTTGTGCACTTATTTGTTGCGAATCAACTCAGGATTTTCCTTTACCAACGATTCATTTATCTTATCAAAACAAACATTCAACAATTCTACTTCTGTCATTTCAACTATTGCTTCAGGCATAATTGCTTGGTGAATAAATACTTTCGAAATCCCTGGTCTAGCTGGACCTAATATGTCTGTTGGATCTGAAAATAATGTATAATGATTTGTAAATGATACCGGAATGATTGGAACATTTAATGCTTTTGCCAATTTAAAAGCTCCTTTTTTAAACGGAATCATTGCTGGATTCCCTTCATCTGGAATTCCTCCTTCAGGAAAAATAACAAGCGACCACCCTTCATTGACAGCTTTTTTGGCTAAGGTAAAAGATGTTGCAGCTTTACTTCTGTCTTTTCTGTATACAGGAATATTCAACCCTTTGAAATAGGTTCGAATTATAGGATAACTTAAAATTTCGCCTTTCCCAAGAAATAAAAAAGGATGTTTTGGAAGAATGGAATACATAAAAAAGATGTCTAAATAAGATGAGTGATTGGCAACGATTATATATGGCCCTTCTGGTAATGGAGAATCAATCACTTTTTTAACACGGTAGAAACAAAAAACGCGCATCATCCAACTCCAAACCACAAACAAACGAAAACTGATTTTTTTCCATTTTTTATTGGATAACAAGACCCAAAAAAAAGGATAAAGTGCAACTGCGAAAATCACAAAGATTACCGCAACATAACATTTCCAAAGTAAGGAGAAAAGTCCTTTGAGTGTGTTCATTTCCTCAAAAATACTCTTTTCAAAGACTTGAAACGCGCTACGTCTATGTTTTCAATGAAAATAACTAAATTCGCCTAAATAAAAAAAGAGTATGGCTCGAATTCTTACAGGAGTGCAAAGCACAGGAACACCGCATTTAGGAAATTTGTTGGGAGCAATAATTCCTGCAATTGAAATGGCAAACAAACCTGAGAACGATTCATTTTTGTTCATAGCAGACATGCATTCCTTAACACAAATTAAAGACGGAAATTTGTTGCGTGAAAACACATATAGTACTGCCGCAACGTGGCTTTCATTTGGCTTAGATACAGAAAGAGTTATTTTTTATCGTCAATCAGATGTTCCCCAAACGGCAGAATTATCATGGTATTTGAGTTGCTTTTTTCCTTTTCAACGCCTTACATTGGCACATTCGTTCAAAGATAAAGCAGATCGTTTAGAAGATGTTAATGCAGGATTGTTTACCTACCCAATGTTAATGGCGGCTGATATTTTGTTGTATGATGCTGAATTCGTTCCAGTAGGAAAAGATCAATTACAACACATTGAAATCACAAGAGATGTAGCTTCAAGGTTTAATTTTGAAATGGGTGAAACGTTTGTTTTACCAGAAGCGAAAATTGAAAAGGATAACATGTATGTTCTTGGAACGGACGGGCACAAAATGAGTAAATCGCGCAATAATTTCATTAATATTTTCTTGCCAGACAAAGAATTGAAAAAACAGGTGATGTCTATTTTGAGCGATAGCAAAGGTTTAGAGGAACCAAAAGATCCTGAAACATGCCATATTTTTGGGATATATCAATTATTGGCTAATGCTGAGCAAGTAAGTGAGATGAGAAAAAACTATATCGCTGGTGGTTATGGTTATGGACATTCAAAAACAGCATTATTTGAATTGATTCTTACAAAATATGCCTCTCAAAGAGAAAAATATAATTACCTAATGGCAAATAAAAAGGAAATTGATGTAGCGCTCAGAATTGGTTCTGAAAAAGCAAGAAATGTTGCGCAAAATGTCATAAACCGTGTGAGAAGCAAAGTAGGTTATTAATTTGATTGAATTTAGATACATTTATTTATATTTGTCGTTATTAAACCTTTAAAACCATGCGACATCCTTCTTTTATTGTTATTTCCATATTATTCATTTTAATTTCTTCATGTGGTTCTGATGGTGAGCCCCAATTGAACGCAGTAGGAGGTAAATTATATGGAGGAGAATTTAAATTCATGTCCTCTGAAAAAGTAAATAACTTATATCCTTTAGCAACTTCAGATATTTATACTTCACGTTTCAATTCTCAAATATATGAGCCACTTTTAAAATTGGATATTGAAACGATGAAAGTGGTACCAGCTCTTGCGGAATCTTATACTGTTTCTGCTGATGCCAAAACGGTTACATTTAAAATTAGAAAAGGCGTTAAGTTTCATGATGACGAATGTTTTGGAGGAGAAGGTAGAGCATTAAAAGCTGAGGATGTAAAGTATTCGTTAGATCTAGCTTGTTCAGGCTTGAAAGGTAATAAAATGATTTATCTTTTAGTGAGCCGTATTAAAGGAGCTAAAGAATATTATAAAAATTCAAAATCATCATTACCAAAAACAGGTGTTTCTGGAATACGTGTTCTTGATGCTGCAACGGTTGAAATAACGCTAACTCAAGCTTTTCCAGGGTTTGATAAAATTTTAACACATACAAATCTTGGCATTTATCCTCGCGAAGCATATGAAATGTATGGTGCGGAAATGTCAAAACACCCTGTTGGCACAGGTCCATTTATGCTAGAATCAATGGACGATAAAGGAGTTACTTTAAAAAGAAATCCTAATTATTGGAGAAAAGATGAGTTTGGAAATCAATTACCTTTCTTAAGCAAAGTCATTATGACGTATGTAAAGGATAAGAAAAGTGAATTGTTAGCATTCAGAAATAAAGAAGTTGATATCGTTCTAGAAATTCCTGTTAATGATGTTGAGAATGTTCTTGGTTCTCTTCAAGATGCTCAAGCTGGAAAAAATGTGAAACACAGGGTTGAATCAAAATCTAGTATGAGCATGAATTACATTGCATTTGCTTGTGAAAGTGATGAATTTAAAAATCCTGATGTAAGAAGAGCATTTAACCTTGCAATAAATAGAAGTGAAATTGTAGATAAATATCTTTTGGGAGAAGGTTGGCCAGCTGATAATGGTTTTGTTCCTTTGATGGATAATTTTCCTAATAATAAAGTAAAAGGACACAAACAGAATGTTGCACAAGCACAAGCTTTAATGGCTGCAGCAGGTTATGCTCAAGGAAAAGGTTTTTCTGCGATAGATTTTTATGTAAATGCAATTGAAGGTTCTGCCCCACATAAAATGTGCGTGGGTGTTGCAGCGCAGATTAAACAAAACTTGAATGTTGATTTGAACATTGTACTTTGTTCATTTTCAGAACGTGAAAAAGCAATTGCATCTGGAAAAGCAAAAATTTGGAGATCTGGATGGATCGCGGATTATCCAGATGCAGAGAATTTCTTAAGCTTATTTTATAGTGGTAACATAAAAGAAAACTCATCTGAACTCAATTCTTTTAAATTTAGAAATGAAGTGTATGATGCCCTTTTTGAAAAAGCAAGTATGGAAAAAAACGAAACAATTAGAAACAATCTTTTTGTTAAGTGTGATCAAATGATTATCGATGAAGCTGCCATTATGCCAATAATGACAGATGATTTTCTGGTTATGGTGAATGCTAGAGTCAGAGATTTCAAAACGAATTCAATGGAAAATCTTGATTTTTCAACGATGTTTATTAAAGAACCTAGAAATTAAGAATATAATATTTCTTTAATTACGTCCAACGATTTTTGAATGTTGAAATTTGGTACGTGCAGTTTATAATAGTTAATCATAATGTAAAATACGTCTGATTTTAATTCTTTTGTAGGGTGAGAAATTGTTTCTTTTCTCAATAATGATTGAATCAGAACTACTGGAGGACCATCTGCAACTAATTCTCCCGTTCTATCAAAATCGGAGAAATCACCATCTTGTAAATGAAAATACCGCTTATTTGATTCTTGTATGTGTGGATCAATTCCCATGTGAAGTGAAAAGTCAATAAGAAATTGAGTTGCAAAAAGTGATAAATCAGTTGCTGTATTTAATTGAAGAATAGTACTCTCTAAGAAATGAAAAAGTGAAACATCGCGTTGATCAGTTTGTAAACAATGTTTCAACACATCTACCATAAAAAAAGCAATTGTCGCCTTTACAGGGTTCGTTGGGATGTCTTGGAGTGCTTGATGAGGTTTGGCTTCCGTCAATTTCCCTAGCTCACTATCTGGACGGCGATAATAAATGATTTCACAAATTGATAATGGAAACAATGCCGTTCCTTTTTTCTTTCCTCCTTGAAAAATGAATTTTTGAATTCCATTTTGTAGGGTATAGAAGGTAACGATTAAACTACTTTCAGAATAATTGATTCGATGAATAAAAATGGCAGTATCGCTTTGCTTCACTTATAAAAGCCTAATTAACCACCATGACCTTACCAACCTTGCGCCCCTTTCCTTCATTTGCCGCAGTCCAGATAAGATAAACACCTGTGGTTACTTTTTCTCCAGTTATTGTTTTCCCATTCCAAGTGGCCGTTCCGCCATTTGAAGTAGTTTGATACACCAAATTACCTGCAACATCGGTAATTTTTATATCTGAATTATAGTGTATTCCTTGAATCGTTATCGGTCCTTCAAAATCTGGTCGAGCAGGGTTTGGGAAAACAGTTACATTATCATACGTTGGATCTTCATACGTTGCATCTGTTCGATATGAAATAAGCCCTTTATCCGTAATAATAAATAATTCTCCAGTCGATTGGTCTAATGTTAAATCAATAATGTTATTAGAAATTAAAGGAGAATTCTCTGTGGTATACTGCTCAATAACATCTAACCCATCCGCAGACAATAAGATGATTCCAGAATTTGCTGTTGCAAACCATTTTCTGTTTGCTCCATCAACAACAATGTCTGTAATATTTGTATTTCCTAAAACATATTCTATATTCCCTTCATATTCAACCTTAATACGTTGTGCGTTATAATCTCCTGCACTTGCATCAAAAGATGACGCCGAATTATATAATACAGCAAAACCATTATCCGTGCCTATCCAAATTTCATTATCGAAATCAACTGCAATGGCATTCACCGTATTTGACGGTAAAGCACCGGTAACTTCACCATTGTTTAAATTTATTTTTTTATCATCACTTATATCTGAAAATGTTTCATTTGGATTATACCCGAATAATCCTGATCCATCAATACTAAACCAAGAATTCCCATTATAATCAACAGCTAGTTTTTTAGAAAATCTATTTTCCGCAGCGTTTCCAGAATCATAAGCATACCAATCTCCACCTTTTGTATAAACATTCAAAGGAGTGTTGGTATAACCATTTAGAACCCATAAATTTCCAGATGCATCATATTGTATTGATGTAATCATCGCGTTTGTTGAAGCCAATTCCGTAAACTGTAAGGTTGAATTTGCTGGCGTAAATGTATCTACAACTTGTCCGCTTCCATCCATTATTGAAATTGGTACTTCTGAATATGTTCCAATAGCAATGTTATCAGAATTTGTAGGATCAATTGAAACGGCTAAATAGTCCCAAATATTTGCAGTGGACCACATTGTCATATTGGTTTTATCGCGCAAAGACCATTTTTCATCTTCAAACAAATACAGTCCAGAACTTCCATATGTTGAAGCTGCTGAAGAAAGACCCCCACCAACAACTGCTAATTTGCCTTTTTGCCAATCCATTGAATAAAAATCTTTTTTTGGCGGCCCTTCAAAAGGATAAGTTGTCAATGAATATTCATTGTTAATTTTAAAAAGTCCTAAGGTTTTATCCGCAACCCACGTAACACCGGAAACTGTACAACTATTTTCTACCGAAATCCATGTATTCAAAGAATATGCTGAATAAACTTTATTATACGTATAGTCTAAATTTACTATATAGATTCCGCCGTCAGAATTGATTACCAGACGATTTTGATCAGTCGTTAAAGAATTTATTTCAAGACTAAAAGGTTCATTATAAACAGTTGTTTTACCTGTATTCGTAACATGGAAAACAGAATCTAATCCATATGCTTCGTTTTGTTGTAAGACAAAAAGCTCATCCGAAATTATTTCAATCTCCTTGTAAGACTTTAATGAAAGAACAGCTATTCTTGTATCAATTACCCATTGTGATGGATCAGCTAATGCCATATTGTTTAGGTTTCCTCTCATCAACTTTTCTGGAGTTAATGCAAAAATTGAATCACCTCTAAAAGCAATATCCAATATAGCTGAACCTTCTGCGGTTGGATAAAACGTTTCTTTGACTTCATTTTTAACAGGATCTATTTTAACAATTGAAAAACTTGTCGCGAAATACATAAATCCTTGATGTGAAATAATTTTATTGATTCGCTTATTGCCAGGAACTTGTGCAAGTCGAATCGCAGGAATATTCGTTACTTGGTTATCAACGATTTTGTCAATATTCCCATTATCATAACCTATAAATAAGGCATTTTGAGAAGAATAATTCCCTAAACACGTTAAATTGATATCTGACAAGCCATTAGCATCAGTCCAAAGATTCGACTCATTAGCATCATTATCAAATTCTAACAAACCATTACCGAATGCCGCGAAAACTAGATTGCCTTGAACAACAACATCCTCGGCTATTTTGTTAGACACATGCAATCTCCATTGGCCTGTCCCAACTTGAGCGAATAGCCCAAAATTTAAAAATAAAAAAATGTAAAATAATCTCATTGTATGATTAAACGGCCGTTTTCACCATTTATTGGATAAACGATTTGTAATAGGTAAAATTAGCATTTTTCATTAGGCTTAGCAAAAGAAGAAAATCGATAATTTCGAAGAAAGTTAAAATACGATTATATTTGGGCAAAAACAGATAAATAGGCGAATGAATTTTCCTGATTTTAAATTAAAGTTAAACAGTTTTTTTACTGAAAAACAATCTTATCAAATCTTGTTTTTAGTGATTGTTGGGTTACATTTAATTGTAAAATTCGGCACGCTTAATCAGCTTGAATTGCAAGGAGATGAAGCTTTTAGCGTGTTTTATTCGCAACAATCAATCAATGAATTATTACAGACGTTAAACAAGGAGGCAAATCCACCGTTCTATTATTTGCTCTTACATTTTTGGATTCAATTTTTTGG
>JBIIWQ010000097.1:0-7368 GCA_044338805.1 Crocinitomicaceae bacterium | reverse complement strand
ATATTTTCATCCATAATTCCCAAAACGTTTAATGCTACTTTAACTCCACCAGGATTTCCTTCTTCGAAAAACATTTTGGTAATTGGCAGTAACTTATAATGTTCTTTTCTTGCATTATCAAAATTACCGGCTAATGAATCAGTTACCATTTTAGAGAATTCAGTTGGAAATGCATTTGCAACAACAGAAATTACGCCATCTGCACCAGCTGCTATTAAAGGCAACGTTATCGCATCATCACCACTTAAAACACCAAATCCTTCTGGTCGAAATTGAATCAATTCCATAATTTGCTCCATGCTTCCTGAAGCTTCTTTCATTGCCACAATGTTGTCAATTTTAGACAGTTCAAGAGTGGTTGCTGCTGTCATATTTGACCCAGTTCTGCCTGGAACATTGTATAGAATAATTGGCAATTTAGTGCAGGATGCGATGTATTTATAATGTTCAATTATTCCATTTTGGATTGGCTTATTGTAATACGGGCTAACAGAAAGTATTCCATCAACTCCTGTAGGTATTTTCTTAAATAATTCACCGATTTCAATTGTATTACTGCCTCCACAACCGTAAACTATTTTCAATTGGCCCTTATTTTCTTCAATTACAGCCGCTAAAATTTCCATTTTTTCGGTCTGACTTAACGTAGGAGATTCACCCGTCGTACCTTGAACGACTAGGAAATCAATTCCACCATCAATTTGATAGCGCACCAATTTGCGAAGAGCATCAAAATCAATTGAATTATCTGCCTTGAATGGAGTAACCAATGCAACTCCTGAACCTGTAAATGGATTTATCATATTAAGAAATTTTCTCTAGTGTGTTTTTTGCAAAGTTAATGATTTCAAATGGGTTATTTGAGTTTGAATCTATCTGAATCGTGAAAAAATCAAAAGAAGTATTCACCCCTATTTTGCATTTATCACCGAGCGTTGATAGCACTTTTACTAATTTTTTATCTTCAATTTCCAAACAAAGCAAAGTGTCATATTTTTGTAATAAAATTGATGTTAAATTCTCATCTTTTATTTTTCCAAAAAAGTTAATATCATTGGGTGAAAGAAAATGAATTAATCGATGTTGCGTCAATGTTTCCTTCTTGACTGATTTTGGAATCACAACAATTAGCTTCAAATCAACAACATTACTTTCATTCAATGATTTATCTAAAGCTGAGCGATATTCTTTATAATTCTCTTCACTGCGGTATGGAAAAACAACCACCAACCTTTTTATACCAGACCAAACATTAGATTTTTCGCTCATTTTCAATTAATTAAACAATTGAATAAATTCATCTTCAGAAAGAATTGTAATTCCAAGGCTTGAAGCTTTTTTCAATTTTGCTGGCCCCATATTTTCACCTGCCACTACAAAATCTGTTTTAGAAGAAATTGACGATACATTTTTCCCCCCATTTGATTCAATAACTTCTTTGATTTCATCGCGTGAAAAAGTATTAAAAACACCAGAAACGACAAATGACTTCCCTTCTAATTTATTGGTGGAACCTTCTTTCTCTTTTATTTCAAATTGCAGTCCTGCTTTAATTAGTCTTTCAATCAGGAAACAATTATCCTCATTCAGAAAATAATTTTGAACTGAAACCGCAATTTTATCACCAATTTCATCAACATTGATCAATTCTTCAAAACTTGCAATTTTTATATTTTCAATCGTTTTAAAATGTTTTGCTAATTTCTTCGCGACAGTTTCTCCTACAAAACGAATCCCAAGAGCAAATAGTACACGCTCAAAAGGGACTTTTTTAGACGCTTCCAAACCGCTAATGATATTATTCGCTGATTTATCGGCCATCCTATCCAATTCAACCACTTGATCAAATGTTAAATCATATAAATCAGCAATCGTTTTGATCAGACCTTTTGCGTATAATAAATCTACCGTTTCAGCACCCAAACCATCAATATTCATAGCTTTTCGACCAATAAAATGTTCGATTTTACCTTTCATTTGTGGAGGACAAAATGTATCATTAGGACAATAATGTTGCACTTCTCCTTCTCTCCTAACTAAAGTTGTATTGCATTCCGGACAATTATCAATGAAATTTACGACAGAGGTTGACGCATCTCTTTTCGATGTGTTTACGCCAACAATTTTCGGTATAATTTCTCCTCCTTTTTCAACATAAACGTAATCACCAACGTGTAAATTTAATTTTTCAATTTGATCAGAATTATACAACGATGCTCTTTTGACTGTCGTTCCTCCGAGTTGAACTGCTTCTAAATTAGCAACTGGCGTAATAGCGCCTGTCCTACCAACTTGATAAGAAATCGATTCTAATTTGGTTTCTACACGTTCGGTTTTGAACTTATAAGCAATCGCCCAACGAGGTGATTTTGCTGTGAAACCAAGTGATTTTTGTTGTGCGTAATTATTCACTTTTATAACAACACCATCTATTTCAAAAGGAAGTTTGTTGCGTTCTTTATCCCAATAGTGGATGAAATTCATGATTCCATCGATGGAGTTTACTTTTTCAATGAATCTATTTTTTGAGTCAGGAACTTTAAATCCCCATTTACCAGCTTTATCTACGGACTCAAAATGCCCATCTATCGCCAAATCATTACCATAAACTCCATATAAATAAGAATCTAATGAGCGTTCAGCAACAACTTTTGAATCTTTCATTTTCAGTGTTCCAGAAGCAGTATTTCTAGGATTTGCGAATAACGCTTCATCGCTTTCTTCCCTTTCAGCATTCAATTTTTGAAAACTTTCTAAGGGCATAAAAATTTCTCCTCTAATTTCAAAATCTAATGGAAAATCACCTTTTAATTGTAACGGAATCGTTTTAATAGTTTTAACATTTGTTGTTACATCTTCACCTTGAGTTCCATCCCCACGAGTAACGGCTCTTGAAAGAAAACCATTTTCATACCTAATTCCAATTGCTACCCCATCATACTTTAATTCACAAACATATTCCAAGTCACCTTCAGAAAGTTTTTTTAATCTATTTTCCCATTCAATAATTTCTTCTTCAGAATAGGTGTTCGAAAGCGAAAGCATTGGAAAACGATGAACAACGGTCTCAAATTTCTTGGTGATATCTCCTCCAACTCTTTTTGTTGGACTATATTCAAAAGCGAATTCGGGGAATTGGATTTCAAGATCTTGTAATTTTTTCAATAACAAATCAAAATCGTAATCAGAAATAATTGGCATATTTTCAACATAATACAAGTGATTATGCTTATTTATTTCCTCAGACAACTTCAGAATTTCTTCTTTGGTATTAAAATTATTCATACCGTGAAGTTACGGCTTTTGTGCCTTTAACATTCTATCCTTACCTTGTAAATCTTTCCTCAATTGGATGTTAACAAACCCCAAATCTTCTAAAAGAGCAGTGGTTTCAATAGCAAAACGTTCATGAATTTCAAAGAACAATTTACCACCGGATTTCAAATAAACAAGTCCATTTTGACCAATTTTTCTATAAAAAATCAAGGGATCACTATTTTCAACAAACAAAGCCATGTGAGGTTCAAATTCTAATACGTTAGCAGACATTTCCAATTGATCGGAATGTGGAATATAAGGTGGATTTGAAACCCAACAATCAAATGAATTTTCATTTTTGGTTGGAATTGGATTATTTGTTGTTGCGTCCAAAAGAATTGTTTCAATATTTAAACCTACAAATATTGCGTTTTCATTGGCTAAGTCAATCGATTCTTGAGAAAAATCAGTAGCTATAACAGTTGCGTTTTTGAAATGTGATTTTAACGCTAATGCAATGCAACCAGAACCAGTGCAAATGTCAGCAAGTTGAAATGATTCGGCATTATCATATTCTTCGGAAATCCACTGAACCAATTCTTCGGTTTCAGGCCGCGGAATTAAGGCACGTGAATCTGTCATTAACTCCAACCCGTAAAATTCAGTAGTTCCAATAATATATTGAAATGGCTCTTGATCCAATAATCGCTTAACGACGCTTCTAAAAAACAATAAATCCGATTCTGAGAGCAATTGATCGTCACATAACATATATTCCACTCTAGAAATCTTTAACCGCTGAATAATTGCTTCTTTGAGCATGAAATTAAGTTCACTTTCAGAAAATTGACTGTTTAGTCGACTTTTGAAATAAGCCTTCACAGCTTTAATTGTATTTGTTTGAACGAACACTTTTTTTTATCAAAGATACTCGAATCAACAAAAAAATGAGCTTGTATTATGAGATATATTATTTCAATAAATCCTTCACCATCCAAATATCGCATGCAAAATGACCAGAATCACCCATTGGTTCTTTCAAAAATTCAAAACCTAAATTTTGATACAAACTCACTGCCTTATTTAATTCTGGCAAGGTTTCTAAATAAAGTTTCTTGTAACCAATTTTCAATGCAGATTCAAAACAAATATCCATCAATTTGTAACCTACACCTTGACCTCTTGCTGAAGATAAAACATATAATTTTACCAATTCCGCATAACCTTGTGGTAATCCTGTAGTTGGAAAAATACCGCAACCACCAATGATTTCATCATCTTGTTTCGCTATCCAATAAATACTTCCTGGTGTTTGGAAAAGCTGAAATAATGCGTCTGTTGTTGGGTCGGTATAGACAGTTCCTGGTTTGTCAACTCCATGCTCTTTTAAAACTGAACGAATTACACGTGCAATCTGCACATTATCCTCCTTGTAAATTTGATGGAAACTAATCCTCATTTGTAATCAACCTAATTTTTAGACTTAAAATAATAGGTATAACCAAATCCAACGATTAAAAAAGAAGTAACTTTATTAAAATCAGCTGGATTATAACCTCCAAGTGTTTCAAGACCTATTAAATCCGGGCGAAAACCGAAACCTTGAAAAGCATAAGAGACAACTAGACGATAAGAGGATCTTTCGTCTGCAGTTAATATCAAGCCGAAAGATGGTTCTAAATAGGTTGAATTCACCTGAACTGGATTTAAACCTAAAGAATCATTTCTGTCCGTTACAAAATAATTTTGAGTGTAGCCAAATTTCAATCCAATTTCAGTAGCAAAATGTTCTGTATGGAATCTTTCCCAACCTGCTTTGATGAATATTCCTCCTGAGTGCATTCCCCCATATGTTGGTTTAGGCACTTTAAATTCATTGATTGCAAAATAAGAGTAACGAACACCCAAACCTACGACAAATTGTTTGTTGAGTTTATACTGATAGTAAGGAGCAATATTCACTAATCCTTGCATAATATTTTTAAAAGGTTTATTCACAAAACCATTTGGCAATCCGAGTTCAATATTAAAGGTGTGCTTTGGATTAATTACTTGAGCATTCAGCAAAAAAGCCGAAAAAGAAAAGAATAATATAAATAGATATTTTACCATGTCAATTAAACGTGAAATTAATGAAAAAATTGAAAGCACAAAAAAGTAACCATTTCACACTTTTTTAATCAACTAATTTCATTTGCTTCAAAAGAAAAGATGCATTCATATTTTGACAAATTCCTTCTCGAATTCGATAATCAAAAGAAAGTACATCTCTCGCAATTGTAGAATCGAAATACATGTTTTTAAAGGCCAAATTATCGTTTGACAAATTACACAAAGAGAGATCGTGCGTTGCGATTACTCCTTTTGAATTTAAACGTTGCAATTTTTGAAGAAATTTCGCAGAACCAATCTCTTTATCTTTTGAGTTGGTTCCTTTTAATATTTCATCCAAAATAATAAACACGTTCTCGCCTTTTTCAATTGCATCCATTATGAAACGAAGTCGTGTCAATTCAGCATGAAAGTAAGAACTTTCGACTGTCAAATCATCAGAAGTTCTCATGCTCGAATACAATTTTAATTTCAACATTTCACAAGAATCAGCAAGCACAGGAAAGCCAGCATTAGCGCAAATATTTGCAAGTCCAAGACTCCTTAAATAAGTGCTTTTACCTGCCATATTTGGACCAGTGATGATCATGAAGTTTTCATTATTCTTCAGCGAAACGTCATTAACAATACGTTTCTCTTTAAGGACAAATGGATGTCCCAATCCAATGATATTAATTTCCTTATTTCCATCAAATTTCGCAAAAACAGTTTCGGGGTAATTAATCTTATAAATTGCTCCTGAAATCCAAACTTCAAGTTGCGCCAATTGTTCCTCCCATTTACCAAGATGATTTTCATTTTCAATTCGCCATTTCTCCCATTGATAGAGTGCTAGATAATCCCAAGCCAAAAAGAAATTCAGAACGGTTCCAACAATTAAATTCATTCGAACATCCATTCTACCTTGAATTTTTTCCAATTCATTTAAAGAATCTAACAAGTTGGTTTGATTAGAAAAAAGTGAATCACGTGTTTTATTAAATTGCTCAGAATGAATTGCCACTTGACGAAAAAGCAACAACTGTCGTTGAAACATTTTAACTTGATTTGAAAAGGAGGTGACTTTGGTAGAAATGCTATTAGCAACTTTTAAATTTCTACCAACTAATGCGAAAACCAACATTATATACAACCCAAAAACAGAGCTAGTAAGAATGTTTAATGAAAAAAGTAGCGTAACAGTTATTGATGAAATTGGAATTAAAAATCTAAGTATTTTTGAATAGAAACCTTCATAAACCTTATTTTCTTTTATATTTTGGAATTCTTTTTCAAGATTTTCGGTTTTAAAAACCATTCCTTCAACTAAAAAATCCTGACACCAATCAGGCTGTGAAGACAAATCCAAAATTGCTTCATTTGTCAATTGAACGAATTCACTTCCATCCATCAATTGTGCTGCTAACAAATTAGATCCTTTCTTTGAAACAGTTCTATTTATCAATTGAAAAAAACTCTTTTTCCCAAAAACATCCATGTCAAAAGCAAAAGGATGTTGCGCATTTTTGTATTCGCTTCCTTCTTTGAAATTTGACCAATTGCCATTTAAAACTTCCAATTCATTTTGATTTAATTCAATCAATAGTTTGAATTTGTTTCGCACGTATTTAGCATTAACTGAAAGATGAACTAAAAATAAAAACAATACTAAAAAAATGACAATAGGAATAAGAATAAAAACGTTTCCCCAAAAGAAATAAGCAGATAAACTGCCAAATAAGAACGCTATCAAACGAAATGTTCCAATTAATTGATGATGTCTTTTCGCTTTAAGATATGCATCTTGATTGCTTTTTATTCGTTGCTCGTAATATGTCTTATTGTCCAAAATATTAATTTTCTTTTCGTAAATTTAATTAGAAATCACACATTTAAACTTAAGTTTCAATTTCAATTCAATTCAAACAATAAATTTCATTAATTTTAAATCGTGAACGGAAAAATAGACAGATTAAAATTGGCCCATTTCGGGAATCTTGAACTTCTTGCTAAACAAGT
>JBIIWQ010000096.1:0-7407 GCA_044338805.1 Crocinitomicaceae bacterium | reverse complement strand
ATTTCAGGAACACCAGCTACTAGTGGAATAGCAAGTTTTGCATTGACCATTGGCGGGCAATCGTGCACATTTACAGTTGCTGTTCAATCTGCATTAGCAGCGCAATATCCTGCAAATTCTGTTTTCTGTGCTTCAGGCCCAACAGCGATTGTGGATGTTACGAATCCAACGACAGGAAAAATATGGATGGACAGAAATCTTGGAGCTTCACAAGCCGCGACAAGTTCAACAGACGTAGCAGCTTACGGTGATTTATACCAATGGGGTAGAAGAAGTGATGGACATCAGTGTAGAACATCAGCAACAACAACTATACTGAGTAGCACCGATCAGCCTACGCATGGTAATTTTATTCTAGCACCAAATGTGCCTTATGACTGGCGAACTCCTCAAAATGCGAATCTATGGCAGGGAGTGAATGGGGTTAATAATCCATGTCCAACCGGATATCGTTTGCCTACGGAGATAGAGCTAGACGCGGAGCGTTTGAGTTGGACGAGTAACAATGGTGCCGGCGCTTTTGCTTCCCCACTTAAATTGCCCATGGCTGGCGGCCGCAACAATGACAGTGGTTTTCTTACCAGTGTTGGCGCAAGTGGAGGCTATTGGAGCGGTACAGTGCTCAGTAGCTATTCACGCCGTTTCAGTTTCCTTATTACAGGTGCTAGCATACAGAGCGACTTCCGAGCAAACGGCCGTTCTGTACGTTGTATGAAAAATTAAAAACTATGAAAAAACTACTATTCTTACTGACTATCAGTCTTTTGTCTTTTGTCAATTGTCCAACGTCTCTAAACGCGCAAACCATCCCACCACCCTTTATCAATTACCAAGCGGTATTGTATGATGTAAATGGTGCGAACCCAAACAATCCATTGATCAACCAATCGTTTTCAACGTTTGTCAATATCAATGATGAGTTAGGAAACTTATTGTACCGCGAAGAACATTACGCTTCAACAGATGCTAATGGACTTATCACCGTGAAAATGGGCGATGGATTATACACCGCAGGTCCAATTACCAATTTCAACCAAATCAATTGGGGCGTTGGAAAATATTATTTGGTAGTCGATTTTGATATCAATGGAACAATAAGTTCAACAGCGCCCGAGCAATTAGTAACGGTACCATATTCGTTTTATGCGGGGAATGCGGGGAATGGAATGTCAAGCGTAATCGATAATGGTGATGGAACATTGACGTTTAATTATGCCGATGGAACAACCTATACAACAACACAATTGACAGGTTTACAAGGAACTTCCGGATCGATTCCTCCAGGAAGTGTTGCTGGAAACACGCCTTATTGGGATGGAAGTCAATGGGTTGTTGATGGTGTCAACTTTTACAACAATGGCGCTGGTTTAGGAGTTGGAACAGTTACGCCAGATGCCTCTTCTTTACTAGATGTATCTTCTACTTCAAAAGGATTTCTAGCCCCAAGAATGACCGTGACAGAAAGAAACGCAATTATAAATCCTTCAGATGGGTTGCAAATATTTAATACAACTTCAGGTTGTCCAAATTATTATTACAACGGCAACTGGCGCGAATGGTGTGGAACAGTGGTGAACCCATCGATTGCATCATTAAGTTGTGGAACAGCTTCATTGACAGGAAGTTTAATGAGTACTCAAGCCGCGAATGGGGTGAGTGTTTCTATTCCCTATTCTGGAGGAAACGGGGCTCAATACAGCGCGCAAAGTATTAATTCTATAGTTGTTACAGGATTAACAGCTACCTTATCTGTTGGTTATTTATCAGATGGACCGGGAAATTTAGTGTATACTATTACTGGAACACCAACTTCAAGCGGAACAGCAAGTTTTACCATTACAATTGGCGGTCAATCGTGTGCGTTAACAAGTCCTGTACAAGTTAATTTATATCCTGCAAATTCAGTATTTTGTACTTCAGGCCCAACAGTAATCGTTGATGTGACAAACCCAACAACTGGTAAAATTTGGATGGACAGAAATTTAGGTGCTTCGCAAGCGGCTACAAGTTCAACAGACGCAGCGGCTTACGGCGATTTATACCAATGGGGTAGAAGTAGCGATGGACACCAGTGCAGAACATCAGCTACAACAGCAACATTAAGTTCAACAGATACCCCAGTAAACGCAAATTTTATACTAACATCTTCTGCTCCATACGATTGGCGAAGCCCACAAAACGCCAATTTATGGCAAGGAGTTAATGGGGTCAATAACCCATGCCCAAGCTCTTACCGCTTGCCATCAGAGGCAGAGTTAAATGCTGAGCGTTTAAGTTGGAGTGCGAATACAAGCGCGGGGGCTTTTGCCTCAACGCTTAAATTGACCATGGCGGGATACCGCTTCGTCAGCAATGGTTCGCTCTACGATGTTGGGACCCTATGCTATTATTGGAGCAGTACGGTGGTTAGTGGTTCCAATGCACGCTTCCTCTACGTCGACAGTCTCGATGCCTTCACGATCGAAGACTACCGAGCAGACGGCTTAACGGTTCGCTGCATCAAAGACGCTTCAGCTATCCCAGCAACAATTGGAGCCATCAACTGCGGATCATCTTCCATTACAGGAACCTTAACAAGTGGCACAGCTGCTAGTGGCGTAAGTGCTTCCGTTCCTTATACAGTTGGAAATGGTGGTTCGTATGCCGCACAATCGATTTCTTCAACTGGTGTAACAGGTTTAACTGCAACACTTTCTTCTGGTATTTTAGCCAATGGTTCAGGTTCTCTTTCGTTTGCGATTTCAGGAACACCAAGTACAAGCGGAACAGCAAGTTTTGCATTGACCATTGGCGGGCAATCGTGCACATTTACAGTTGCTGTTCAATCTGCATTAGCAGCGCAATATCTTGCAGGTTCGGTCTTTTGTGCAGCTGGACCAACAGCCATTGTTGACGTTACCAACCCAACCACAGGAAAAATTTGGATGGATAGAAATTTAGGTGCTACGCAAGTGGCTGTAGCTAGCATCGATGCCAATTCTTATGGCGATTTATACCAATGGGGGCGTAGAAGTGATGGTCATCAGTGCAGAACTTCGTCAGAAACATCAGCTTTAAGTTCGATTGATCAACCAGCACATGGGAATTTTATTACCATAAACTCTGGAAATGATGATTGGCGTTCTCCTCAAAATGTAAATTTATGGCAGGGGGTAAATGGTATAAATAATCCTTGCCCGAGTGGGTATCGTTTACCTACCGAAACTGAAATTAATGCAGAGCGTTTAAGTTGGGTTACAAACAATGCCTCAGGTGCTTTTGGATCACCGCTTAAATGGCCCGTTGCGGGGTTACGCAGCAATAGCAATGGTGCTATCAGCGGTGTCGGTGTCTCCGGCGTCTATTGGTCCAGTACAGTTGCCGGGTTCTATTCTCGCGACCTCGGCTTTGATAGCGGCAGTGCCTACATGGAATCCCGCAGCCGAGCGCGCGGATATTCTGTGCGTTGCATAAAAAATTAAACAATGAAAAAACAACTATTCTTTCTCATTTTGGCTCTATGCTCTATGCTCCATGTTCCATGTTCCGCATACGCCCAAACTATCACAGGTTCGTTCCCAACAATCGCTGGACAAAGTATCAAACTATCTTTTTTTGAAGGCTTTGATGTGAAGGAAATCGATAGTACACTTGTATCGAAAACCGGAGAGTTTCAATTGAAGTATGACAAGAAAATCAATGGAGTAGGTGTGTTATCTTCAACTGTTGGAAAACCCTTGTTTCTGATTCTATGCAACGAAAAAATAGAATTGAGTGGCGATTTTATGAAGCCAGAATCGATTCAGTACTTAAAAGGAAACCAAAATCAGTTGTTTGCGCAATATGCTTCGGAACATCCTAAACGCATGCAAGCAATAAGTGCGTGGGATTATTTGGATGGTTTGTATGAGTATGACCCCTTGTTCAAAACATCCATGCAAGCGCTAACATCCGTAAAAGCGGAGAAAAAACGCATCAAAGATGAAGATTCACTTTTCTTGGCGTCGCTAGATCCAAGTGCTTATGTTAGTTGGTTTTTGCCAACGCGTAAATTGGTGAGTTCTGTTTCGTATACAGCACAGTATGATCCTGCTGCAATTCCAGCTACTTTGGCGGCGTTTCGCGAGATGAATTACAGTGATCCGCGCTTGTATTCCAGCGGTTTATTCAAAGATGCCATTGAAAGCCATTATTGGTTAATCGAAAACATGGGACAACCCTTGGATACCGTTTTTGACGAAATGAATCGTTCTACTGAGCTACTGATCAATTCATTGATGGGCCACGACAAAGAATTGAATGAAATCACCGATTATTTATTTGATTTATTGGAACGCCATAGTTTGTTTCAACCGTCTGAGTATTTGGCTTTAAAAGTATTGAACACCAATGGATGCACCTTGAACAGTGATTTGGCAAAACAGTTAGAGACCTATCGCTCGATGAAAAAAGGCAACAAGGCGCCAGAAATTGTTTTTGAAGGAAAGGTAATGAAGTCCGGAAATGCCTTGTCAACTATCAAAAAACTGTCACAAATACAATCCCCTCAAAAGTTAATTGTGTTTGGTGCGAGCTGGTGTCCAACGTGTTCAACAGATTTGCCAAAAATTTCGGAAAAATACCTAAAGTGGAAAGCAGCAGGATTGGATGTGGTCTTTATTTCCTTAGATATTGAGGAGCAAGCGTACAACACTTTTGTAAAAAGTTTTCCATTTGTGAGTTATTGTGATTTTAAAAAGTGGGAAAGCAAACCAGCGCAAGATTACTATGTATTTGGAACGCCAACCATGTTTATTGTTGATCAAGAACAAACGATTTTATTGCGTCCAAATTCGATCGAACAAATAGACGCATGGGTTGATTTTTACTTGAAATCTGAGAAATAATTCGGGTGAATTGATTCATTTATCATGCAATTTTAGTGCATTGACTAGTAACCAAATTTACAAGCAATTTACTATCTTCGTAATCATTTTTGAAGCCACTTTATTTTTGTAACAAACTGAAAATAAATAGAATCAATGATTCTAAGTGGCTTAAAAATGAAAAATCGACTATTCACTGAATTATCTAATGCAATTACTTTAACTTATTCTATAATAATTGCTCGAAAATTTGATTTCAAAATTAAATACAACAGTGGAGGGTATTTTTACAAAAACAAAAAATCCTATTTAAAAAATATCAATGGTGATTTATTTTTATGTTTTCCCTTTTCAAAAGATCATTATTGTCAACTTAAAAAAGAATTAGACCTCACATTCCTCGTTTGGAATATCGCCCCAGAAAAACAATTAATCGAATCCGAAATTCAATATGAGTTTTCTAATGAGTATTTACTCTCGCTGTTTTTGGATAAATATGGTCGAAAGAAGTATATTTTTGTAGTTTTAGTGAAAGGATAAAAAGTGAATATTCAAAAATCAATTTAAGTTTACATTGCTAGTCAAATAGAACATAATTGTGAAAATATGCACGGCTGGCAATAACAAATTCTGGCCATACTGCTGAATTGGTAAACATTATTTGAAGAACAGAAAAGACCATAATGTACCTTTAATTCCATTATAAGCGAATAAAGCGATTTTCTAGTAAATAAAAAATAAGTTTCAATATAATTTTGTTGGTTATTTTATTATTTAAAAAAATAACCCATTTCTGTAAATTAAAAAGGATGAATATGTATATATCCGCATTTATCCGCTGAAATTTAATCTTATTCATTTTTATATGGATTTATTCGCTTTAGGCTGTTTTTATACATTTTATTACCATTTATTTTATTCGATATTTTTATTGAAAAAGGTGATTTTGATCTCGCATGTTACTCTGGTTTTTTATATCAATTTTTATTTAGTGGCATGATCGTGCCACTAAATGAAAAAATGGTTTTTAGGGCATTTTCATACCAAGATATTTATATAAAAAAGAGGGCAATATTTTTCCTTACCAGCGATGAATACGAAGGGTTAAGTTGCGTGGGATTTTATAGATTCAAAGGTCTGTAACTTACAGATATGGCAACTTATTTCCATATCAAAGGCTGTCATTAATTTCTCGATTGAACTTACTTAAGAATTCAAGATGAAAATTTTTAAGAAGGTTCGAGGATGATTTTAAAAATAGGGCATACGTATTCTTCCTTTTTGAGAAAAAAAGGAAGGGCTATTTATGTATCTAATGAGTATCGTTTACTTTTTCTTTTCTAAAGATTTTTGGTTGGTAAACTCCCAATCCATCAGCGTGTTTAATTCTTTATAAAAGTTTGATTTTTCGACCTTTGGGGTCACGAAAACAAGCTAAAAGTCCCATTCCATAGAGGTTTTGGACTTTTTTTATAGTTGAACCCCAAGCGGATTACTTCATGATTAAATGTGTTGCTATTCCTAATTTTTACTGTATTATTGGAAAAATTCAAAAGTTAGAACTATACATGTTATTCGGATAGAATCCTGTATAATTCAAGGTTACGATAATAATGTTTGCCCTCGATTGTTTTTTTCTCTAAAACCCCAATATCGCATAATTCATTTAGGTATTTTCTTGCTGTCTTTTCTGCATAAATACTATTCTCAACGAGTTGGTTGACTTTTGTATAAGGTTGGTTAAATATGAACTCTATCAATTCGTTGGGATTTAGGAATTTACCTTCCTTTTTAATGTAGGCTAATATGGCATCCTTAACAGAAATGATATCATTTATCTTTTGAAAGGTAATCTTAGAGGTGTGTTCAACAGCCTTAAGCATAAAGATTATCCATTCTTCCCAATTTCCTCTTTGCGAAACTCCTTGTAGCCCTGCATAATAATCAGTTTTGTTATCTAGAATATAGCGACTTAAAAAGAGAATTGGGAAATCTAACAATCCTTTTGCTGTTAAATAATGAATATTGAAAACACGGCCCGTTCGCCCATTTCCATCACGAAAAGGATGTATTGCTTCAAATTGATAATGTGCGATAGCCATTTTAATAAGGTGATCGATTTGATAGGATTCATCATCATTCAAAAAATCAATCAAATTGGACAATTTCTTTTCAATTACTCCTGCACCTCTAGGAGGTGTATAAATTACTTGGCCAGCATTTGGTCCGTCACCAGCTTGTTTGATAGCAGTTTCGAGAAAAGGTGGCCTAATTTTGTCTTTAGTTTGTTTAATTTCTTGAAAAATTTGCAGGAAGTATTCTTGATTAAATTGTTTCGTTTTTAATAGATAATTATACCCTGACCAAAGCGCTTCTCTGTAACGCAAAACCTCCTTTGAAGAACCACTTGCTTCGTTTTGCCCGTCGCTATAGGCTTTGTAAAGCTCATCATCAGTTGTGAAGATATTTTCGATTTCCGATGATATTTTTGCTTCTTGCAAACAAATTGAATTAATCAGCATTCCTTGATTAGGGATTACCACACTTCTTCCTTGAAGTTTTG
>JBIIWQ010000095.1:0-7429 GCA_044338805.1 Crocinitomicaceae bacterium | reverse complement strand
GTAGTCCTATTAAGTATGAAATTCCGCCAGGAATAGTTCGTGAAGTTGATCCTTCTCAAGTATATCAAAGACAATTAAATGAGCAATCTTTAGTTTTGGATATTTGTAATTTACAAGACGGTGATGCAAGAGCAGCATATAAGAATGTTCAATTCGATGTTCGAACTTACAAGAAATTGAAAATGTATGTTCATGCTGAGGAGGTTCTTGCCGCGTTACCATTGAATAACCAGGATTTAACACTTTTTGTTCGTTTAGGAACAGATTTCAATGACAATTACTATGAATACGAGATGCCATTGGATAAAACACAATGGGGAGCAACTTTGCCGGAAGATATTTGGCCTGAATCAAATAATGTAGAAATCATTTTTGATGATCTTTTAGATTTAAAGAAAAAAAGAAATGCATTAATTGATGGAGGAAGCTCCTCATTGTCTTATGTTATTGAATACTCTGGAGAAGATCCTGCAAATCCCCTTCGAAGATTAAAAGTAAAGGGAAGTCCAAACCTTCAAGGAATTAAAACTATCATGGTTGGTGTTCGAAATCCTAGTAAAACAGAATCGAATCCATGGCCGGATGACGGACAAGCAGAATGTGCAATTATTTGGATCAATGAATTGCGGTTAACAGACTTTATAAGCGAGGGTGGTTCTGCTGCTATTGCGCAAGCTAAAGTACAATTGGCAGATTTCGCTAATGTGAATATGTCTGGAAATTATTCAGGAATTAACTGGGGAAGCATTGAAAGTCGCGTTCAAGAACGACAACGAAATGAAAAAATCGGTGTTGATATGAATGCCAATGTTCAATTAGGACAGTTTTTTGGAAAGCAAGCAGGCGTTTCTTTACCTTTCTTTTATGGCTATTCTTTAGGAATAATTAATCCTGAATATGATCCGTTTAATCCAGATGTTAAATTAGCTGATTATGATTTTGGTACACGTAAAGAAAAAGCAAAATTAGGGCAAGATTTCACTGAAAGAAAGTCTTATAATTTTACTAACGTAAGAAAAGAAGCAAAAGCAGGTTCAACAGGACATTTCTGGAGAGTTTCAAATTGGTCAGCAAGCTATGCTTATTCTGAAAATCTGCATAGAGATTTTAATACGAATTATGATAGGACAAAAACTTGGAATGGTGGATTGAATTATAATTATTCGTTTACTGCCAAACCAATAGAACCCTTTAAAAAGTTAAAATTTGTTCAGAAATCAAAATGGTTAGCGATTATTAAAGATGTCAATTTATATTTAACCCCAAAAAACATATCATTTACAAATGATTTAGTAAGGTCCTATAATGAGCGTCAAGTTCGGAATAATATAGTTCCAGATTATGAATTTCAGCCAGTATATGTCAAACGATTTTCGTGGAATAGAAATTATAATGTTGGATATGACGTTACTAAAAATTTGAAAGTAACGTTTGCAGCAACAAATAAATCAATATTTGCTGAAGGTAATGAAAGAGTAGACAGGAAATTGGATCCGGTTAATTATCAACAGTTCAAAGACACAATTGCATCTCAAATGTCAACATTTGGTAAAACGATGGATTATTCGCACAATTATAGTCTGAATTATACCCTTCCATTGGATAAAATACCTGCAACAGATTGGATGACGGCCAATGTCAAATACGGTGGGACTTATAACTGGCAAAGAGCACCTTTAGGTCAATCTGAGTTTGGGAATATTATTCAAAACAACCGTACAATAAATTTGACGGGGCAAATGAATTTCACCAATCTATACAATAAAATTCCTTTTTTAAAGAAAGTCAATACTGATGGAAAGGGAGGGAGGCCTGCAATAGCAAGTAAAGAATCTGTAGATGGTAAAAAACCACCTAAACCTGCTGTTGAACCAGAAATCGAAGTTAAAAAGCCTGAGTCAGAAATGACTGAAAAAGAAAAGAAAAAAGCCAGAAGAGAAGAGAAACGTAAGGAAAAAGAAAAGAAACGAAACGGTAAAGTACACCCAGTAGTAGGATTTATAGCTCGTGCGGTTATGACAGTTCGAAATGTATCTGGAACTTATGCATTGAATGATGGAACTCTTTTACCAGGATATAATCAGGGAACGAGTCTTTTAGGATTTAACAATGGTTTTAGTGCACCTTTAGGAGGATTTGTTTTTGGTCAACAACGATATGATATTTGGGGTAGAGAAACGGGTTATAATATTGCAACATCTGCAGCAAGTAATGGTTGGTTAGTTCAAAATCAAGATTTGAATAAGCAATATACAGTAACTCATTCAAAGAATTTGAACCTACGTGCATCTCTTGAGCCAATCAAAGATTTAGCAATAGAGTTAAATTTAACAAGAACATTTGGGAATAATTCAAATGAATTTTTCAGATGGAATGAGGCGACACAGCAATATGAAAGTCAAAGTAAAGTTGAAACAGGAACTTTAACGTATACAAATGTTACTATAGGATCGGCGTTTGCATTGGTGAGTAAAGATTACCAATCAGAAACGTTTAAAACATTGTTAGAGAATCGGGAACTTGTGTCTCAATTATTAGGACAAAATAATACTAATTCAAATCCTTTGCTTTCTGGATATTATTCAGGTTATAGTGGAACTCAGCAAGAAGTAGTAACCGGAGCATTTTTAACAGCTTATTCAAATAAACAAATCAACACAAAAACTGTCAATCCAATTAAGAATATACCTTTACCAAATTGGTCAATAAATTATAATGGATTGACAAAAATGGCATTTGCAAAGAAATTTGTAAAGAACTTTGTTGTGCGACATGCTTATAGCTCTACAGTTAGTATTTCTGGACTTCAAACAAATTTAAATGCAGAGTTTGATGCAAATGGGAATGCTTCAGCAATGGACATTAATAATAATTTCATTGCAAATCGTCAAATACAAAATGTTACTATTTCAGAACGGTTCTCGCCATTAATTGGAATTGATGCTACATGGAATATTAAAGGTGGGCAAGGACTGATTACTAAATTTGAAATGAAAAAAGACCGAAGTGCAACACTTTCTTTAAACAATAATCAAATTACAGAAGTTAGAGGAAATGAATGGGTAATGGGATTAGGGTATAAATTTGATAAGGTTAAATTGCCTTTCGATAAAATTCCAGCAAGTGCATTAAATATTCGTTTTGATTTATCTTTCCGTGATAACTTAACTGTGATTCGTAAAATTGTAGAGAATACAAATCAAGCTACAGCAGGGCAACGAGTTGTTTCTATTAAATCATCTATTGATTATAACTTGACTCAAAATTTAACAGTTCAATTATATTATGATCAAGTAATTAATACACCTAAGATTGCTACATCTTTCCCAACAGGAAATATGAGCACTGGAATTCGTTTGAGATTTAATTTAGCTGGAGTTCAATAAATCATGCTTATTAGACCTGCTCAAAAAGGTGATGAAGTGGCTATAATGTCATTAATCAAAGCACTTGCCGAATATGAAAAAGCACCAAATGAAGTGGTTAATTCTGCACCAGAATTAAGAAAGCATTTGTTCGAAGAAAATATTTGTGATGCAATTGTTGCTATTGAAAAAGATAGTATAATCGGATTTGCTCTTTATTACACCAATTACTCAACATGGAAAGGAAAATGCTTGTATTTAGAGGATTTCTTCGTCCTACCGGAATATAGAGGCGCAGGAATTGGTTCAGAATTATTTGATGAAGTTGTGAAAATTGCAAAATTGCGTGGTGTTAAAAGAATGGATTGGCAAGTGTTGGATTGGAATGAACCCGCATTGAATTTTTACAAAAAAAAGAACGCCGTTTTGGATCCTGAATGGATAAACGGACGTCTTTTCTTTGAATAAAAGTAGCCTTCTAATTATTGAACGTGAACATTCAATATTATAATAAATCATTCGCTAAGTTGGCAAGTTCGGATCGTTCTCCTTTCTCAAGTTTAACATGTGCAAATAATTCTTGGCCTTTAAGTCTGTCAATTAAATAAGCTAACCCATTACTGTTCTCATCCAAATAAGGTGTGTCAATCTGATGCACATCACCAGTGAAAATGATTTTAGTATTTTCACCAGCACGAGTAATAATTGTTTTTATTTCGTGTGGCGTTAGATTTTGCGCCTCATCAACAATAAACATAATGTTTGACAAACTTCTACCTCTTATATATGCCAATGGAGTAATGACAATTTTGCCCGCTTGTTCCATGTCTAGAATTGCCTTGTGTTTTTTCTCATTTTCCCCAAACTGAGATTTGATAAATTTCAAATTATCCCATAACGGTTCCATATAAGGACCAATTTTATCACTAGCATCACCTGGAAGAAATCCAATATCTTTGTTTGAAAGCGGAACAATTGGTCTAGCCAATATTATTTGATGAAATGATTTGCTTGTTTCTAATGCTGAAGCTAATGCTAGAAGAGTTTTACCTGTTCCAGCAACTCCTTGAAGCGCAACTAATTTAACAGATGGATTCATCAAAGCATGCAATGCAAAAGCTTGTTCTGCATTTTTAGGTTTTATTCCATATACATATTCTTTTTCAATGCGCACTATTTGATCTGTCAAATGGTCATAAAATGCCAGAGATGAAGTTTTGCCGTTCTTTAAAATATAATAACCATTCGAAGCTTTTTTCTTGCCTAAGACTCCATTTTCATCAACTCTGCCATTTGTAAATATTTGTCGAATGACTTCAGAATCTACACCATCAATTGTATACGAAGAAGCTTCTGCCAAATGATTGTTATCTACCTTTCCAGTTTCATAATCTTCAGCAGCTACCCCAAGTGCTTTAGCTTTAATCCTTAAATTGATGTCTTTTGTGACTAAAGTAACATCTTTTTTAGTTTCAATTTCCTTTAAATAAAGGGCAGCATTGATAATCTTATGATCATTTTTTCCAACAGAATAAACATATTCAGCATTTACTTCTCGTGGATTACTTTCCATTACCACTTTGAAATTACCCATGCCTTTACCCAATGAGACCCATTCTTGTAAACTTCCGTTACCAGAAAGTTTATCAATGAAACGAATTACTTCTCTAGCCGAAAAATTCTTTGTATCGTTTCCAATTTTGAATTTATCTAATTCTTCCAAAACAGTTATCGGTATTGCGACATGATTTGTTTTGAAGTTGGTGATAGCTTGATGGTCGTGTAAGAGTACAGAAGTATCAAGAACGTAGATCTTTGGTTTTTTCGACATGGCTAGATTTTTTATTGAAGATACTCGTATTTGTAATCACTCTAACAAGAAATAATTGCATAGTTATTTACAATAATGTGTTAGCTTTTTCATCTAAAAACACTAATGCACAATTTCACTAGGATTAATAGGTTGTTTCCGAAATTTATAGTTTGTTTTTTAGAAAAAACGATTTCTGCCGAGAATACGATTAACTGGAATGTAAATTGAGCCAAATACTTCATATTTGCTCAAAGAATCAAGGCTAAATTCTATTTTGGTTCCGTTTTTAGTCCAAATACCAGTATTTTTTTCGTTGTTTTCCGTTTTCGGAGTGTATTCTCCACTATGAAAAATGAAATAGTTCGATTTACTTTTCATTTTCAGTTGAGGAGAGAATAAAAAACGATAATATTCATCATCTTTAGTTAAAATACCTTTAGCCAATAATCGGTTGATTAAACTTCTTGCTTTTTTATTTACTGAGAGCATTAGTGAAAAACCTGGAACTTTAACTTCTTTTTCCATTTCAACCTCGGTTACGTTAAAATCATCGTCTAAGACTGATTCAATGTACGTTTCTTTAACGGTTTGAAAACCTCCTTGACGGAAAGATAAATCTCCTTCCCATGCTTCTATAAATTCTGTAGTTGGAAAACTTATTTTTTTTCCAATCTTAACAAGCCACATGTATAAAGGGTCAGTTGGATTCTTTTTCAGTTTTGAAATATCCATGTGGATGTTAAGCATTTTGCTTGAGAAATCTCCTGCACGTAAATTCAAACCTTCCTTTTTCAGCGAAATATTCAATGGTTTTTTATTTCTTATGTAGGTTAATAAGCTGAAACTAACGGAATCACTATTGTGTGCAAATATTGCCGTTTCAACGCCATTTTCTTTTAGTTTGCTCCAATTGGAATAAATCACTAATTTCTCTTCTCTGAATTGTTTTTCTCGCAGAAATGTTCTCCAAGTAGGTGTGATATCAAGGTACTTTGCATTTGAAACTTTATCTAACTTTGTTTGAAAATCATCTCCTTTGTAGATAAACATGTAATTTTTACTATAAGTCAAATAGCTTTTTTCCTTTTTGAAACGATAAACACGATTCTCCTTATATAATTCCTCATCTATTTCAATGAAAGTTTTTAATCTTTCAATTCCTTCGCTTATCTTACTGCTGTCCGTAACTTCGATTAATGCTCCCCAATCTCCTTTTTCATTCGCAAAAAAGTAGACAGGATTTTGAAGATTCAAACCATAGAGTTTGCCTTGGCTTAATATGAATTCATGCGAAAAAAGATCTCGAAATGGAATTTTATTATAATACATCATGCCGCTTGTTTCTCTTGCAACATCCAAAATATAAGCACGACCTAAAAAATCACTATCGGGCAAACGATCTATGATTCTCGGTATTTCATGTTTTTTAAATAAGAATGGACGGAGAATTAAAAAAGCTCCGAGACCAATTGCAAGAAAAAGAATTAAGGATAATTTTTTAAACATGTCTGGTAAACCTATTTTGAAATTACATAAAGGCTATTTAATAAATCTAAAAGATATTTTCCTGAATTATCATACGTGCCACCGAAATTATAAACGAGATCAAAATTTGTTTTTTCTTTCGTTGTTTTAGAGGTCGTTAATTCCATGATTCCAGTTTTACCTCTCATAGCATCAATGATTTCATTTTGTTGCGGACTAAAAAAGTCTTTTGGGAAACGATCAATTGCTTGGGCCCAATCAATATGTGCATACATAAAGCCACTTTTCTTAGATTTTTTTGCTTCCTTTTTAGAGAGTGCAACTGATCCAAAACCATTAGCATGATTAACAGCAAGATCCTCATCATTGGTAAAAATGAATAAACCATTCTTATTAATCATATATAATGGAGCAGCATCCAAAATAGCATCTTCATAAATCCAATAATTACCCATATTTTGGAAACGTGAAGTCAATCGACTTAAATGGTTTAATACTTTTTCAGGAATATCTCCTCGATCAGTTGTGAATCCAATAGTAAAGATTGGCATATCTTCTTCAGCCTCAACTTCATTTTCAATATACTCAAATGTGACCTCGTCATATGTGAACTCAATTTTTGTTGTTTTAATTTTTTTAATTCCATTAAAAGTTCCAAACATACTTCCCTTATACGTTCCAAATAAAGCATCTTTATTCACGAATTCATTTAATAATTCAATGGTTAAAACATTTGCTGAAATTTGCGCGTTTTTTTCGTCGGTAA